>VGEI01000220.1 GCA_016869415.1 Alphaproteobacteria bacterium | reverse complement strand
CCGGTCAGCCGGCATCTCGCGCTCGAAGCTGGGGCGGGCGTAGGGCATCACCACCGCGCCGATCAGGGAGACGAGTACGAGCACGAAGGCGTTGGCGGCGTCGATCCGGTATTCGATGCCCCAGGGCGGCTCCCAGTTGCCGAGCCAGTAAGAGATCGTGCCGCCGTCGAGCACCCGGAGCAGGATCGCGACCGCGATCACCGGCATCGTCCAGCTCACGATCAGTGCCCAGGCCCAGGCATGCGTCCCGCGCCGCAGCATCGCGCAGATCGGCGCGGCGAGCAGCGGAAGGACGACTTGGAGCGCCGGCAGATGGGCGGAGATCATGTATCGCCCTCGCGGCCCAGCACCTCGTCCTCCTCGATCGTGCCGTAGGCCTCGTGGATGCGCACGACCAGCGCAAGGCCGAGCGCCAGCGTCGCCACGCCGACGACGATCGCCGTCAGGATGAGCACGTGCGGCAGCGGGTTCGAGTAGACGGTGAAGCCCTCGGCGATGATCGGCGCCGTACCGCCGAGGATCTTGCCCGGCCCGATATAGAGCAGGTAGACCGAGGTCTGGAAGATGCTCAGGCCGACCAGTTTCTTGATCAGGTTGCCGCGCGCGAGCACGACATAAAGCCCGATCACCATCAGGATCACGGTCACCCAATTGCTGAAATGCGCGACGGCGTCGACCATGTCCGGCGTCAGCGTCCCCGACCGGCAAACGCGTAGTAGATCGCGATCATGGTCGACGAGACCGTGACCAGTACGCCGATTTCGACCCAGAAGATGCCCCGCTCCTGGCCGTGAACGGTGTCAGGATCGAGCACGAAATAGTCCAGATAGTTGCCGCCCAGAAGAAGTCCAAACACGCCGACGCTGCCATAGATGAGCACGCCTAGAGGGACCAGCACTTCGATCAGACGCGGCGGCGCGATGCGGTGCGCGGCACCGAGGCCAAAAATGATGCCGTACAGGATGATCGCGGCGGCCGTGATGACGCCGGCTTGGAAGCCCCCGCCGGGACCGAGTTCGCCATGGAACTGGACGTACAGCGCGAAGAGCAGAATGAACGGGAAGAGGAGCTTGGTGACGACCCGCGGGATCGTTTCGCGATGCATCATAGCGCGGCGCCGCCACCGTCGCGCCTGCGCCGCCGGCCTTTAAGCAGGAGCAGGACGCCGATCCCGGCTGTGAAGATCACGGTGGTTTCGCCAAGCGTGTCGTAGCCGCGATAGCTCGCCAGCACGGCGGTGACGACGTTAGGCACGCCGGTCTCGGCGATCACCTGGTTGAGGTAGCGCGGCGCGACATGGTGATGGATTGCGCCAGCCGGATCGCCAAACGGCGGCAGGTCCCACGAGCCGTAAAGCAGTGCGGCGCCGGCCGCCAGCGCCACGACCATCGGCGCTGCCGAAACCCGCAGTGGCGGGGCCTCGTCAATGCGGGTTAGATAAAGGGCGCCGAGCAGCAGCACGGTCGATACGCCAGCTCCCACCGAGGCTTCGGTCATCGAGACGTCAACAGCATCGAGGACAAGCAGGGCCAGCGCCATCAGGAAGCTGTAGATACCGCCGAGCGCAACGACCGCGAACAGGTTGCGGACGCACGCGATCGCCAAAGCCGTGGCAACCAGGAAAACCAGCAGCGCGATGTAGGTCAGCGCTTCGATGACACGTCTCCAGTCTGCTTGTCATCGGCCAGCAGCGGTTTCAGCCCGTGGTGCAGCGCGGCGCGCCCAAGGGCATGCGTCGAGACAGGGCTCGTGAACATCAGCAGCACGATCAGAAAGCCGAGTTTGACCGTCACCAGCGTCAGGCCCGCCTGGAACATGAGGCCGACGAGTATGAGCGATACGCCGAATGGATCGAGAATCCCTGCCGCGTGGCAGCGCGTGTACATATCCGGCATGCGCAAGATTCCGAGCGCCCCCACGATCGTGAAGAAGGCGCCGGCTGCGATGAACAGCCAGCTTGCGATGTCGAAGATAACGGTCACCGGCCAGCCTCGGGCCGATCGGCTGGCTCGCCTTCCTCAGGGTCGCCTAGGCTGCCAAAACGGAAGAACTTCAGGATGGCCAGGGTTCCAAGCACGTTCAGGAGTGTGTAGACGATCGCGACGTCAAGAAACTCGGGACGCTCGGTGAGAAATCCGTATACCGCCATCAGGCAGACCGCGAGAGTGCCGATCGTGTTTGCGGCCAGCACGCGGTCGAATACGGTCGGGCCGAGACATGCCCGCCCAATCGCCAATCCGATCGCAACGAGCAGCGCGAGCGTGGCAGCCGTGAACATCACAGGGCAGCCTCGAACGCCGCAGCCCGGCGATCCATGTCGCCGGTAGCAAGCCCCTCGGCACCGGCGACAGTGAGAGCGTGAACCAGAATGCCCTGCTCGTCGAGCTCCAGCGAGGTGGTGCCCGGTGTCAGGGTGATCGAGTTTGCGTAAATCACCCGCCCAACATCCGTCTTCTGGCTTGTCGGAACGCGGACAAGCCGCGGGCTGATCGGCAGCCGGGGATTCAAGATGATCTTGGTGACATCCCAGCCTGACTTTACTACTTCCCAGATCAGCCAGGGCCAGTAGGTCAGAGCCCGGATGCTGAGATGAGTTGGATGGCCTTCGAGGTCGAGCACCTTCATGCGTCGGTCGGTGAACCAGACGATTGCCAGAACGCTGCCCAGGCCCGCCGCCAGCAAAAACGGCTTATAGAAGCCAGACAACAGGAGCCAGAACGCCGCGAGCGCAACAATTAGGCTGACGTGCCGCAAAAACCCCTCCGAACGATGCGGGCCGCTTTTCGGCTTCTTTGCGCTTCATTCGTTTGTTATCTCAATCTCTTGCAGTCCGTCAAAACAAAACGACGAGCCTTGGACCAGGTCCGCTTTGGGTCGATAGCTGACCTTCGACCCGCCGAGGGATCCCGGTCGCGGGCGAGGTGATGCTCAAGGCCGGCGCCGCCCTGGCTAGTCGACGCTGACCGAGATCCGGCCGGCCGCCGGGCTGCCGATGGCCGGTTGCGTCCGCAGCCGCTTGGCTTTGGCCGGGACTGTCCGCACTGCCGTCGGAGCGTAGATCTGCTTGCCGGCCTCGATCATCACCACGCCTGAGAAGCGCGGGAACCAGCGCTCGCCGGCCCGCTCCCAGGCCCCGGCCGAGGTCAGCCAGAGCCGCCAGGAGACCGGCGGGATGAACAGGGCCGAGCGCGTGCGGATGGGCGTGAACAGGTTGTCGCGCAGCAGCCGGGAGATCTGGCCCATCGTGTAGGGATGGCCGTGGCCGAAGGGCGTCGAATCGATGCGCGCCCAGATGCCGCGGCGGTTGGGCACGACGACGATCAGCCGCCCGCCGCCGGCCATGACCCGCCAGACCTCGCGCAGGAACGGGCGCAGCGCCTCGGTGTGCTCGAGAGCGTGAACCAGGAGCACGCGATCCACCGACAGGTCGGCTAGCGGTAGATCGGTCTCCTCGACCAGCGTAGCGGCGTTGGGACCCTCCGGCGGCCAGGGCAGGACGCCCTGGGCCGCCGGCATCATGGCCATGACGCGCTCGGCGCGCCCCAGGAAGGAGCCGAGGAACGGCGTGGCGTAGCCGAGTCCCAGCAGGCGCTGGTTCTCCATGTCGGGCCACATGTCGCGCAGGCGCCGGCCGACCGCCCGCCGGGCCACGTAGCCGAGGGAGCTCGCATAAAAATCGCGCAGATCGACGACGTCGGACCACATCGCTGAACCTCGAAAACTCGCGCAATCTATCACATCGCGCGCTATCGCGGCCTCGGCCTCCCGGGCTATGGTGCGGCGCGGAGGAAAAAGCGAATCGTGCATTTCGGTACGGAATTGATCCTGATTGGCGCCGCCCTGGTGGTGCTCGCGATCATTGCCGGAATGTTCTCCTCCCGCCTCGGCGCCCCTCTGCTCCTGGTCTTCCTCGGCCTCGGCATGCTGGCCGGCGAGGACGGGCCCGGCGGGATCGAGTTCGGCAATTTCCACACGACCTATCTGGTGGGCAGCGTCGCGCTCGCCATCATCCTGTTCGACGGCGGCCTGCGCACCCCGCGTTCGGTGCTGCGTATCGCGCTCACGCCCGCTCTCAGCCTGGCTACGGTCGGTGTCTTGGTGACGGCGGTGGTGGCCGGCATCATCGCCGTCTACGCCCTCAACATGACCCCGCTGCAGGGTTTCCTGGTCGGGGCCACCGTCGCCTCGACCGACGCCGCGGCGGTGTTCATCCTGCTGCACGCGCACGGGACGGAAATCGCCAAGCGGGTCAGCGCCACGCTCGAGCTCGAATCGGGCATCAACGACCCGATGGCGGTCTTCCTCACCGTCGTCGCGGTGCAGTGGCTGCTGCAGCCCGAGACCAGCCTCTCGTTCCACACCCTGCTCTATTTCGTGCAGCAGATGGGGGGCGGCGCGGTTATCGGCGCCATCGGCGGCTACATTCTCCTGAACGTCATCAACCGGGTCGAGATTTCGACAGGTCTCTACCCCATCCTCGCCGTTTCCGGCGCGCTGATTGTTTTTTCGGGCGCCCAGCTCGCCGATGCCAGCGGCTTCCTCGCGGTCTATCTGGCCGGCCTGGTGCTGGGCAACAACCGCCACCGCGCGGATTCCGTGATCAGCCGTTTCCACGACGGGCTGGCCTGGCTGGCGCAGATCGTCATGTTCCTGGTGCTCGGCCTGGTTGTCACCCCGCGCGACCTGATGAGCGATATCGGCGGCCAGGTGATTCTGGCCGTCGGGCTGATCCTCGTGGCCCGCCCGCTTGCGGTCTGGCTGAGCCTGATTCCGTTCCGCTTCACCTGGCAGGAGAAGGCCTTCATCGCCTGGGTCGGCCTGCGCGGGGCCGTGCCGATCTTTCTCGCCTCGATCCCGGTCATCGCCGGCGTGCCCAACGGCATGCTCTATTTCAACGTCGCTTTCGTCGTCGTGCTCTTCTCGCTGGTCGTCCAGGGCTGGACCGTCAGCCGGGCGGCCCAGGTGCTCGGCCTGGAGCTGCCGCCGCCGCCCGAAACCCCGGAGCGGCAGGAGATCGAGCTGCCGCAATCGGTCGACCGCGACGCCGCCGGCTGGAGCGTGGCGCCGGCCAGCCCGGCCCTGTCCCAGCCGTTCGCGGCGCTGCCCCTGCCCAAGCGGACGAAGATCATCGCCGTCATCCGCGAAGGCGCCCTGGTCAACCGGACGACCCTCGACCGGCTGCAGGTCGAGGACTACGTCATCGCCCTCGCCCCGCCCGAGCAGGTGATCGCCCTCGACGCCCTGTTCTCGACCCCCATCCGGCGCCGGCGCCGCCTGATGCCGGTCGAGCTCGGCGAGTTCGTGTTCGAAGCCGAGGTGAAGCTCGGCCAGGTCTGCACCATGTACGGCGTGCCCTTCGAGCCGCTCGACCATGGGCGCAGCCTGGCCGAGTTCCTCAACGACCGGCTGGAAGGCAACGTGGTCGTCGGCGACCGCGTGAAGATCGGCGAGGTCGAGCTGGTCGTGCGCCAGATGGACAAAGACCGTATCACCAAGGTCGGCCTTGAGATCGAACCAGAGGCCGAGCGCCTGCCTATCCTGCGCTTCTGGCGCCGCCTCAAGAGCATGCTCAGCGGCACGGCTTGAACCGCAATAACCGTCCGTCACCCCGCGCTTGACGCGGGGTCCATAGCGCCGCCAGACAGATGGACGCCCATGAAGCGAGGCGTAACGGACGGCGGTGATGCCCTATTATGTTTACATCCTCGCCAGCAAACCAAACGGTACGCTCTATGTCGGCGTCACAAAGGATCTCGTGCGACGCGCCTGGGAACATCGTACCGGCGCCGTCGAAGGCTTCACTCGCAAGCACAGGGTACACACGCTCGTATACTTCGAGGTTCTGGAGGACGTCCGCTCCGCCATAGAACGGGAAAAGAAGCTGAAACGTTGGCGCCGCGACTGGAAAGTGGCGCTTATCATCGGCACCAATCCGGAATGGCGCGACCTGTACGACGAGATCGCATCTGGCTAACGACGGATGGATGCCGCATCGCGGCGCTGCGCGCCTTGTGCGGCATGACGGAGATTTACGAGAACCCTTCCCCCCTCTCCGCTGTTGGTCTAAATCATCCCCATGACCCTCCAGATCGATCACCTCATCTGCCTGCGTGACAATTTCGTCTGGCTGCTGCGCGAGCCGCAGACCGGCGTAGTCGCCTGCGTCGACCCCTCCGAGGCGCTGCCGGTCAGGCACAAGCTCGACAGCCTGGGCTCGAAGCTCACCCATATCCTTAACACCCACCACCACAACGACCACACCGGCGGCAATTTGGAGCTCAAGAAGCTGACCGGCGCCACCATCGTCGGACCGGCCGCGGACCAAGACCGCATTCCGG
>VGEI01000219.1 GCA_016869415.1 Alphaproteobacteria bacterium | reverse complement strand
GGCGCGCGACAGCATGAGATAGACGAACAGCCCGACGACCACCGGCGGCAGGCCCATAAGAGCGTTGAGGGCCACGATCACGCCGCGTCGGCCGGGAAAACGACTGAGAGCCACCGTGGCCCCGAGAGGCAGGCCAAGCAGTGTGGCAATCGCAACCGCTGCGAGACTGACCTTGATACTGAGCGCGACGATGCCGAGCAGGCCGGCATCCAGCTCGCCGATCATCCGCAACGCGGCTGCAAAGGCGGCAGCGATATCGTGCAAACGGCATACTCCCGCAAGAAAGGTGCAAAAACATCTAGCACTGCGCATTTCGGGAAGACACGGCATTCTCCCGGATTTTGGGCATGCGTGCCGTATATGGAAAAAGGTGAGCGATTTCCGGGTTTAAGCCCGCCTTGGCCACCTCGGACCTAAAACAGGTGCGTAACCGCACAGGCTGTCAGCAGCAAACCAGCTAGAACCGCCCCATGTGGTACTACCCGATTCTTGCTGCGGTGGCCGTGGCTTTGGCGATCTACCTCCTGCTGCTTGCTCTCTACGGCGAGCGCCCGATCAAGTTGCCACGCCGCCGCTAGACGTCGCCCGCTTTTCCGGCAGGGGGCATGCCCGCGAATGCGGGTGCCGGCCTTGCTTGTGCCGCCGGGTCGGCGGCGCCATAGTCGACACATGAAAGAGTTCGCCGTCCTTCCCAAGCCCGACGACCCGCGGCTGACGCAACGTGTCATCGGCCAAGACGAGAAAGGCGAGAAGGTCGAGACCTCGGTTGTGGTCGAGCGGCCGCTCACCCTATTCCTCAACGGGCAGGAGATCGTCACCATGATGACGATCGGCGACTATCCGGAGTACCTGGCCGTCGGCTACCTGATCAACCAGAACATGCTGCGGCCGGACGACCAGATCACCGGCATCGACGTGGACATGGAGATCGACACGGTTGTGGTGCGCACCCGGCGCAAGACCGATTTCGAGGAGAAGCTCAAGAAGAAGACCCTGACCTCGGGCTGCGCCCAGGGCACCGTGTTCGGCGATCTGATGGAGAAGTTCGAGGACATCGCCCTGCCCAAGGACGCGGTGCTCAAGACTTCCTGGCTCTACAAGCTGACCAAGAAGATCAATACAGCGCCCAGCCTCTACCTTGAGGCCGGCGCCATCCACGGCTGCGTGCTCTGCGAGGAGGATCGGCCGCTGGTCTACATGGAGGATGTCGGTCGGCACAACGCTATCGACAAGATCGCCGGCTACATGTTCCTCGAAGGCATCAAGCCCGAAGGCAAGCTCTTCTACACCACCGGCCGCCTGACATCGGAGATGGTGATCAAGACGGTGCAGATGCGCATTCCGATCCTGGTTTCGCGTTCGGGCTTCACCGCCTGGGGCGTTGAGCTGGCACGCAAGGCGAACCTCACCCTGATCGGCCGGGCCAAGGGCAGCCGCTTCATCGTGCTGTCGGGGGCGGAGCGCATCGTCTACGACGCCGATGCGCGCACGGTGGTCGAGGAAGGCCGCGGCCGCAAGGCCAGCGTGGACGGCGACTGAGTGGATTTAGCTGGCGATGATCTGCCGCCGGCGCAGTTCCTCCAGCACGCGGTCGACCAGCTTCTCCGGCGGCGCGTCCATCGTCCTGAGTACGAGCTCGGGATCGAGCGGCGCCTCATAGGGCGAGTCGATGCCGGTGAAATTGGCCAGCTTGCCGGCGCGTGCCTTGCGGTAGAGACCCTTGGGGTCGCGGCGCTCGCATTCCGCCAAGGGCGTGTCGACGAAGACCTCGATGAACTCCCCGGTGTCCAGCCGCTCGCGCACCGTCTGGCGCTCGTTGCGGAAGGGCGAGATCAGCGACACCAGGACGATTAGACCGGCGTCGGCCATCAAGCGGGCGAGTTCACCGACCCGGCGGACGTTCTCGACGCGGTCCTCGGGCGTGAAGCCGAGATCCTTGTTCAGGCCGTGGCGCACGTTGTCGCCGTCCACCAGATAGGTGTGGTTTCCGGCGGCGTGCAGCCGTTTCTCGATCAGATTGGCGAGGGTTGACTTACCCGAGCCGGACAGGCCGGTGAACCAGAGGACGCAGGATTTCTGGTGCATCAGCGAGGCGCGGGCCTGGCGGTCGACCTCGATATGCTGCCATTGGATATTAGCCGAGCGGCGCAGGGCGTAGTCGATCATACCGCAGCCGACGGTGGCGTTGCTCAGCCGGTCGATGAGGATGAAACCACCGAAGATCTTGGACTTGGCGTAGGCCTCGAACGGCACGGGGCGGTCTAGGCTCAGATTGACCACACCGATCTCGTTGAGCTCCAGCCGTTTGGCGGCGAGGTGCGACAGGTCGTTGACGTCGACGCGGTGGCGGATGTCGGTGACCTGGCCCACCACAGTGCGGCTGCCGATCTTCACCAGATAGCCGCGTCCGGGCAGCAGCGGCTCCTCGCTCATCCATACCAGCGAAACGTGGAACTGGTCGGCCTGCTCGGGCGGGTCTTGGTCCGCAACAACCGCCTCGCCACGGCTGGCGTCGATGTCGTCACGCAGCGTGAGCGTGATAGCGTCGCCGGCCGTGGCAGATTCGACGTCGCCCTCCAGAGTGACGATGCGCGCCACAGCACTGGTCTTGCCCGAAGGCAGGATACGCACCCGGTCGCCGGGACGGACCGTGCCGTGAGCGATCGTGCCGGCAAGTCCGCGGAAATCCTGGTTTGGACGTGACACCCACTGTACCCACATGCGGAAGGCTTCATCGTCGGCGCGCGTGTCCGGCACCGCCTCGAGCCATTCGAGCAACGCCGGGCCCCGGTACCAGGGCATTGCCGGCGAGCGGCGCACGACGTTCTCGCCGCGCAGGGCCGAAAGTGGAATGGCGGTGAAGGCGTCGAGGCCGATCTTGGCGGCGAAGGGGCGGAACTCGGCCACGATCGCCTCGAAACGCTGCTGGTCGTATTCGACCTGGTCCATCTTGTTGACCGCCAGCACGACATGGCGGACGCCTAGCAGGGAGACGATATGCGCATGCCGCCGCGTCTGCGGCAGGATGCCCTTGCGCGCATCGACCAGCACGACAGCCGCATCGGCGTTGGAGGCGCCGGTCACCATGTTGCGGGTGAACTGCTCGTGGCCCGGCGTGTCGATGACGGTGAAGCGGCGCCTGTCGGTGGAGAAATAACGGTAGGCGACGTCGATGGTGATGCCCTGCTGACGCTCGGCATCGAGCCCGTCGAAGAGCAGGGCGTAGTCGACATTGTCGCCTGCCGTACCGTAGCGGCGGCTGTCGCGCTCGACCGCCCGGGCCTGATCCTCGAGCAGCGCGCCGGCCTCGTACAGCAGGCGGCCCATCAGTGTGCTCTTGCCGTCGTCGACGCTGCCGCAGGTGACGAAGCGCAGCGACGGTTTCTCCGCCTGGTGTGCCAGGAACTCGTGCAGCGTCCGGCGCGCGGTCTGCTCGGCGGCGCGCATCAGAAATAGCCTTCCTGCTTCTTTCGCTCCATCGACGCCGCCTGGTCGTGGTCGATGACCCGGCCCTGGCGCTCGGAGCTGCTGCTCGCCATGGTCTCGCAAACGATCTCCGGCAGCGTCTCGGCGTCGGAGAGGATGCCCGCCGTCAGCGGATAGCAGCCCAGCGTGCGGAAGCGGATCTTCCGCTGCCGGGCGCGCTCGCCTTGCTTCAGCCGGAAGCGGCCGTCGTCGAGCATGAACAGGGCGCCGTCGCGCTCGACCGTGGGCCGCTCCCTGGCGAAGTAGAGAGGCACGACGGGGATGTTCTCAAGGTAGATGTAGAGCCAGACGTCGAGCTCGGTCCAGTTGGAGAGCGGGAAGACGCGGATGCTTTCCCCGGCGTTCACGCGGGTGTTGTAGAGGCTCCAGAGCTCGGGCCGCTGGCGGCGCGGGTCCCATTGGTGGGTGCGCGTGCGGAAGGAGAAGACACGTTCCTTGGCGCGCGACTTTTCCTCGTCACGCCGCGCTTCGCCAAAGGCGGCATCGAAACCGTGCTTGTCGAGCGCCTGCTTGAGGGCCTGAGTCTTCATCACGTCGGTGTAGGAGGAGCCGTGGTCGAAGGGGTTGATGCCCTGTGCCAGCCCGTCGGGATTGGTGTGGACCAGCAGCTCGAACCCGTCCTCGCGCGCCCGCCGGTCGCGGAACTCGATCATCTCGCGGAACTTCCACGTGGTGTCGATGTGCAGGAGCGGGAAGGGCAGGCGGCCGGGGAAAAAGGCCTTCTGCGCCAGGCGCAGCATGACCGAGCTATCCTTGCCGATCGAATAGAGCATCACCAGCCGACGGAACTCGGCCGCGACCTCGCGAAAGATGTGGATGCTTTCCACTTCGAGCTGGCGCAGATGCTCCAGCCGCACGGCGTTTGCTACGACTGCTTGGGCCGACACGTGGGGTCCGTTCGAGCGGCGCCGATCACGCCGTGTTGCGGTTGTAATTGAGGATCAGCTTGCTCTGCACGAGGAATTCGAGCGTCGCCGGATCCTCCGCCGAGAGCATCATCTTGAAGGCTTCGGGCGGCGCCTTCATCAGGTCGCCGAAGGGGAAGCCGTGCGGCATGGCCCAGAAGCGGCCGCGATAGCGGAGGATGTTGTGGCCGAGGTAGTTCTGGCGCACCAGGAATGGCGTCGCACCCATGTCGACCTTGCTGTAGCGCGGCGCACGGCGGCGGAATTCCGCCGCCCGGCTCGGCAGCCAGGGACCGGAGGCTGGACGCTCCGCAAAACCGTAGATCTCCATGAAGTCCTGCGGCAGGGCGCGAAATTTCGTCCATGCCGCATCGTTGAAGCGTTTCTCATGGCCGCCGATCTTGCCGAAGCGGAAGGTCGGACTGTTGGGATTGAACACTTTGGCGGCGATATCGGACGGCTTGCCCGGCACGTGCAGGCGCAGCATCAGCGACCAGATCAGGTCGGCCTGCACCGCGGCGTCGCCGCCACCTTGCGGGCCGACCAGCTCCTCGAAGGAAACCGGGGTGACGCTGCCGAACTCGAGCCAGGCGGCGAACTTGCCGACCCGGTCGCGGATCGAGCCCATCAGCCAGGGATCGTCGATCAGCCGCAGCAGGCGCTCCTCGTAGCTCAACCCGTCGAGATAGCCGGCGAACACCGTAGCGCCGTCTTCCTGGTAGTAGTTGGCCTCGGAGGCCACGATGTCGAGCGGGTTGCGGTAGATGAACAGCGACGGCGTGCGCGGGAAGGAATGGGCGCGGTTGCCGTGCGGCGCGCGGCGTACCGTGTCGATGAAGAAATCGGGTGCGGCAGTGTGCGAGTTGGTGAATTCGAGATAGTGCCAGGCCCCGGCTGCAGCCTCCGGCGGGCATTCCTCGCCGCTCCGGTAGCCGAAGGCGGCGGCGAGCTCCATCAGCAGATGGGTGCCGGATTTCGGGATCGAGACGAGGAACAGCGAGCGCCGGTTCCAGATCCAGTCGGTGACCGGCGCGACGATATGGACCGAAGGCCGGTCCATCTGCTCCATCAGTGCCGCCGTCAGCTTCTCACCGTCGGTTTCGCACAGCGCCACGACCGGCGCGGCAGCGGTCGCCGAGGTCTCGATGACGATGTCGGGAATCTGCGCCCGCAGCCGGCGCGCGACCTGGCCGGCCAGCGGTCCATTCTCCTGCATCTGGACGCGCCTGCCGGCCCCCAGCGCCTTGGCGATGGCGTCGACGAAGGCGTTTTCCGCGGGCGGAACGAATTCAAGGCTGCGCATCAGACATCAATCCCCGAAGGAAAGCTCATGGTCATGAATGGACGGGCACCGGCATGAAGTAGTGCCGCGTGAGTTCTCGTGCGTAGTTCAGCGACTGGGTGAAGTTGCTGTTGCCGGCCGCGTCGAAGCTTCCCGAGAACTTCTTCTCCAGCCGGTCGATCGCGGCGTTGGCTGTGCGGGCGATGTGGAAGTCGCTGCGCACGATCTCGTCGAGCACGGCATTGACCCGGCCCGCCGTGTCCTCGGCAACCTCCCAGATCTCCTGCTCCATGGCGAGGTCACCGAAGCAGGAGCGCTCGAGCTGCGTATGGGTCTTCCAGGGGAAGCGGCGGAACTGGAACTTGTCCGCGTTGATGTTGCTCTTGTTGAAGGCGAAGCCGAAGAGATCCCGGTCGCTGGTGCGGTCGCGCACCTCGCCGTGGCGGATGCAGTCGTCGATCTCCTTCTGGTAGTCGGTGTACTGCGACTCATCCAGATACTGGATCGGCCCATAGCCGAACTCCTTCATCACCGGCTCGAGGCCCTTCTTGCGGACGATCTCGAGGTGATGGTTGGTCAGGCTGCGCTGCCAGTCACCGACGATGCCCTTGCCGGCCCGGTAATTGTGCTTGTGGTGGCCAGTGAGATTCACGTGGTCGAGCTTGGCCCAGATGCCGG
>VGEI01000218.1 GCA_016869415.1 Alphaproteobacteria bacterium | reverse complement strand
GGCCGAAATGCGGCGTACCTATATATTCGAGGCTGGCGCTGTTCTCGAACTCCAAGATCAGGCTGCCTCCCGGCTTGACCACGCGGCCGATCTCGTCGATGGCGCGCGGGTGTTCCGGTACGTAGTTGACCACTGAGCCGACACAGACGCAGACGTCGACCGAGCCGGTGGCCAGCGGTAGACGGGCGAGGTCGCCGGC
This sequence comes from Alphaproteobacteria bacterium, assembly GCA_016869415.1. Classification (GTDB taxonomy): domain Bacteria; phylum Pseudomonadota; class Alphaproteobacteria; order CACIAM-22H2; family CACIAM-22H2; genus VGEI01. The sequence goes on along the minus strand of VGEI01000218.1, from coordinate 6,172 downwards.
CACGCCGAAGGGCATTCCCACCAGCTTGCGATCGGCGATATCGCTGTTGATCACCATGCCCGGGGCGATCGAGTAGGACTCGTCGCCCGAGCCCGCGTTGAGAATGCGGGAACTCGGGGTCAGTCCAAGACGTGGCTGCCACTCGGCGATCGTACCGGCGATCCAGCCCTTCACATGGGCAAGCCAGCGGTCCGACTCGGGCCAGATCTCGATGGCGTTGTATTTGTCACGTACCGCCCGGAGATAGGCATCCGCCACTCCGGGCATGGATATTGGAATCGGTTCGTTGGGCACGGGGTCCTTGGGCGCAAGAAGGCCAAGTGGCGGTCATGACCGGTGTGCTGGCCTCACTTCCGGCCGGCGGCCCCGGGTCCGCCTTGTCGATTCGCCCCCCTAATACGGGCGCCATGTTATCGCAATCAGGGCGGTCGACAAGGGGGCCGCAGCTCGATTCCGCCGAGTCGCGGCCGATTCTCCACCGGAAAGCGACACGGCCGGCACGGGCACTGCCCGGCCGGCCGTGAATCGAGGGGATCGCCCCCCGTGTTCAGGTGTCGAGGAAGCTGCGGAGCTTGCGAGAACGGCTCGGGTGCTTGAGCTTGCGTAGTGCCTTGGCCTCGATCTGGCGGATACGCTCGCGGGTGACGCTGAACTGCTGGCCAACCTCCTCGAGGGTGTGGTCGGTGTTCATGCCGATGCCGAAGCGCATGCGCAGCACGCGCTCCTCGCGCGGCGTGAGCGTGGCCAGGACCCGGGTGGTGGTCTCGCGCAGGTTTGACTGGATGGCGGCCTCGACCGGGAGGACGGCGTTCTTGTCCTCGATGAAATCGCCGAGATGCGAATCCTCCTCGTCGCCGATCGGCGTCTCGAGGCTGATCGGCTCCTTGGCGATCTTGAGAACCTTGCGCACCTTCTCGAGCGGCATGCCCAGACGCTCGGCCAGCTCCTCGGGCATCGGCTCGCGGCCGATCTCGTGCAGGATCTGGCGCGAGGTGCGGACCAGCTTATTGATCGTCTCGATCATGTGCACCGGGATGCGGATGGTGCGAGCCTGATCGGCGATCGAGCGGGTGATCGCCTGCCGGATCCACCACGTGGCATAGGTCGAGAACTTGTAGCCGCGGCGGTACTCGAACTTGTCGACTGCCTTCATCAGGCCGATGTTGCCTTCCTGAATCAGGTCGAGGAACTGCAGGCCACGGTTGGTGTATTTCTTGGCGATGGAGATGACGAGGCGCAGATTGGCCTCCACCATCTCCTTCTTGGCCCGCGCGGCTTCACGCTCGCCCTGCTGCACCTGGCTCACCGTCTTCTTGAACTCGACGATAGGCAGGCCCGAACGCTCGGAGATCTCGCTGATCTCCTTGCGCAGATGCAGGATTTCGTTCTTGTGCTTGACGACGAACTTCTTCCAGCCCTTGTGGTTGAGCCGGCCGATGCGCGACATCCAGCGCGGGTCGACCTCGCGGCCGGAATACTTGGAGAGGAACTCGTCGCGCTTCACCCCGTCGGATTCGGCGACGCGCAGCAGCTTGCCCTCGGCCTGGGTCAGCTTGCGGTTGAGGTCGTAGAGCTGGCCGACCAGCTGCTCGATGCGCTGGTTGTTGAGGCGGACACCCTCGAGATACTCGACGAGTTCGCCCTTGAGCTTCTGGTAGTGGCGCTCCGAGACCGGGCTGAACGACTTGCCAGTATGCAGCGCCTCCTGGCGCTTCTCCTGCATGCGGTGCATGCGCCGGTAGATGCCGGCGATCTTGTCGAAGGTCTCGAGTACCTGCGGCTTGAGCTGCATCTCCATGGCAGCCAGCGACAGGTTGGCCTCGTCGCCGTCGGCGTCGCCGCCGCCCTCGGCGCTGGCATCGCCATTGCCCTCGCCGGCCCCTTCAGCCGGCTCGTCGTCCGAGGCCACGGCGGCGGCGGCGGCGCCTCCACCGGCATCGCTGCCAGGATCGGCCCCGCCGGGCACGCCGCCCAGCGTCGCGTCGAGATCGATAATGTCGCGCAGCAGCATCTTCCCCTCGACCAGGGAGTCGCGCCAGTGCACGACCGCGCGCATGGTCAGCGGGCTTTCGCATAGCGCGCCGATCATCTTGTCGCGGCCGGCCTCGATGCGCTTGGCGATGGCGATCTCGCCCTCGCGCGACAGGAGCTCGATCGAGCCCATTTCGCGCAGGTACATGCGCACGGGATCGTCAGTGCGGCCGATGGAATCAGCGTCGATGTTGCCGCCCTTGCCGGAGCCTTCCTCCTCGTCTTCCTCTTCGGCTTCGTCCTTGTCCTCGGCGGGCTTGGCGGCGGCAGGCTTGTCGGCCTCCTCCGTGTCCTCGCTCTCGATGACGCTGATGCCTTGCTCCGAGAGCATGGCGAGGGTGTCCTCGATCTGCTCCGAAGAGACCTGGTCAGGCGGCAGGACAGCGTTGATCTCGTCGTAGGTGACGAAGCCGCGCTCGCGCCCGCGCACCACCATCTTTTTGACGGCCGCGGCCATGGCGTCCATCAGCGGGCTGTCGACGATGTCCGGTGCGGGGGCTGCCGCCGGGGCGGCCTTGGTCTTGGTGCTCATCAGCGTTCGTTAATCCTGTCAAATCTCGTCATGGGACCCCGATTCCGAAGCCCCTATATATGCGCGCGAGAATCGAAATCCGTGCCGGGATCAGCCGCTCGCCCGGCTGAAATCGTCGTCTTCGTCGAGGCTGGTGGTACCTCGCAACCCCGCATGGCGAAGCTGCTGCTGCAGGCTGCTCAACCTGGCCTCGCTCTCCACAGACTCGGCGGCTGCCAACTCCTTCCGGGCTGCATCGACTTCGACTTCCAGGCGTCGCTCAAGGAAACGCGCAAGTACGTGATCCAATCCCGTCCGCGCTGCCGAGAGGTCCGCCTGAGGTCCTGCAAAGGGCCAGAGTTTGTAAAGGTCGGGGCGCGTGATGGCACTCAGCGCCGCCGCCGAACCCGTTTGCATTAAATGGCTTTTCAGGTCTGCGGTGTCAAGTTCGGCGCGTGCGGTAAAGTGCAGGATTTCCTTGAGAATTTTATCGAATTCGGGCCCTTCCAAGGTGAGCTGGGCTAGGCTTTCGCAATGGTCTGCGGCGAGGCTCGGATGGTTAATCAGCGTTGCCAGCAAGACCGCGTCGAACTCGGGGCCGGCGACGAAGCCTGGGGCGCGCAGCGGGGCCGGCGCCGGATTGCGGCGTCCCGGCCGGAAAGCGGTCCATAGCCGCTCGCGGATCAGAGAATTGAAATATTGTTGCTGGACTGAGCGATCGGCGATCCTGGCGATGCGTTCCTTGAGCCGCCGCTCCAGCCCGGCACGGCGCTCCGGGGTGTCTAGGGGGCGCCCAGCGGTCTCGGCGTCCCACAGGATATCGACCAGGGGCCGGGCGCGGCCGAGCAGCTCGACGAGGGCCGCCGGCCCCTGCCGGCGGACCAGGGTGTCGGGGTCGTCGCCTGGCGGCAGCCGGGCAAAACGCAGGCTGAACCCGGCCTTGAGCAGCGGCAGGACCCTCTCCGCCGCCCGTAGCGCCGCCCGTTGGCCGGCGGCATCGCCGTCGAGGCAGAGTACCGGCTCCGGCGCCAGCTTCCACAGGGTCTCGATCTGGGTTTCGGTGATGGCCGTGCCTAGCGGCGCTACGGCGCCGGCGAAGCCAGCCTCATGCAGCGCAATCACGTCCATGTAGCCCTCGCAGACCACGAGCTCAGCCGGGGGCCGTCCGGCCCCACCCGCCACCCCCACCCGCGCCTTGTCGAGGGCGTAGAGGGTACGTCCCTTGTCGAAGAGTGGGGTCTCGCGCGAGTTGAGATATTTGGGCTGGCCATCGCCGAGGATACGGCCGCCGAAGGCCACCACTCGGCCGCGGCGGTCCATGATCGGGAACATCACCCGGCCGCGGAAGAAATCGAAGCTCTCGCGCCCGTCCTCGGGCTTCACGATCAAACCCGCCTCGAGCATCAGGACTTCGGGCACACCGGCGGCCTTAAGTGCCGTCTTGAGGTTCTCGCGCCCGTCGAGCGCATAGCCCAGCCGGAAGCGGGCGATAGTTTCAGCGCCAAGACCACGACCGGCGAAATAGGCCCGGCCCGGCTCGCCGCCCGGCCCCTTGAGTTGCGCCTCGAACCAGGCACAGGCCGCCTCCACAACCTCGTGCAGGGTCTGCTGGCGCTTGGCGCGCTCGCGCTCCTGCGGCGTGAAGCGCGGCAGCTCCAGCCCGGCCTCGCCGGCCAGCTTCTCCACCGCCTCGGGAAACGATAGGTTGTCGATGCGCATGGCGAAGCCGATCACGTCGCCATGCGCCCCACAGCCGAAGCAGTGATAGAAACCCTTCTCGTCATTGACCCAGAAGGAGGGTGTTTTCTCGTTGTGAAACGGGCAGAGCCCGGCATGCTCGCGCCCCTTGCGGGCGAGTTTGACCCGCCGGCCGACGACCTCTGAGCACGGCAGGCGCGTGCGGATCTCATCGAGGAATTGCGGCGTGAAGGTCATGGCGGTGCGCGGCAAGTCTACAGGCCGCGTACCGGCGCGGCCCGGTCTGCTTTATTCACAGGCACTTAAAGGCGGGGATAAACGAGCGCTCCACCCACGACTCGGGGCGGTATCGGCCGCCCAAGGCTTCGATCTGAACCTCCACGTTGCCGCCTGTGGCGGTCGTTGCCGCGGTGACGAGAGGCTCAACGGTATCGCCTATGGCTATCGTCCGCTGTGCGAGAGAAAACAGTGGCCGGAATGTCCGCGCTAAAGCTTCCCGCACGCGACGGGCCATATGACTTTCGTGTCCATGGGTACACGCGTGCCATCACTTGTCTGATAGGGGATGGGCACCCGTTTCTCGGCCGGCGGCAGGTCGCGCAAGACGTGATTGTCCAGCGAGACGGGCGTCTTCATGTAGACCGCGAGGGGATCGAGAAAGCGTCGGCCCGGCGCCAGAATGGTATCGCCACGGACTTCGTAGTGCGGGCCAGCGCTGGCAATGAGCGTCAGGTGAAGATGCGGATAGCCGGCGGCACCGTAATACGGCCCGACGGTGCCGGTCTTGCCTGAGGCTCCGACCGGGTCGCCGACATTGAGCCGCCGCCCTACCGGCAGCGGGCTCGGCTGATCAAGGTGCTGATACCGCGAATACAGATAGGAGGGCAGACCGGTATCGGCTGGCGTGTGACGCAGCCAGACGTAGTTGCCCACCAGCAATCCGCCTGCCCCTGCGAGAATGACTTCGCCGGCGGCAATGGCAAGGATCGGCGTGCCTTCACGCAGGGTAATGTCGATGCCGTTATGAAACCCGCCATGATCGTTGGCGCGCGCGCTGCCGTCGTAGCGGGTCAGCGAACCAAATGGAGACACGACCGGCGTGCAATGGTGCGCCGCCGGATAGACCGGCACCAGCCCGACGGCGATCTGTCCCATGCTTTCCCTGACTTCGCGCGATTGCTCCGGGCCCCCTCGCGGTCCTCTCTGGGCAATCGCGCCATCTGCGCCAGCCATGGCCAGAAACACAACCGTCAGAAACAGGGCCAAGACATTCATCGCTACGGCCTTACCTCACGATTTCTGTCGTGTTCCTGATGGAGAATCCGCCGGTCGCGGCAGCTTCGGCCAGAAGAATCAAGCGCCGAGCAGCTTTTTCACCAATGGGCCGACCATGCTCATGTCCATCTGGCCGGCGTATCTCTGCTTCAGCACGCCCATGACCTTGCCCATGTCCTTCATGCTGGCCGCAGCCGTCTCGGCTATTGCTGCCTTGACCGCCTTTTCGGTCGCCGCGGCGTCCATCTGCTTGGGCAGGAAACGCTCGATGATCGAGATCTCTTCGTTTTCCTGCTTCACCAGGTCGGCGCGACCGCCCTTCTCGTACATGGCGATGCTGTCGCGGCGCTGACGCACCATGTTCTGCATCACGGTGCGCGCCTCGTCGTCGCCGATACCCGTGGTCACACCCTTGGTGCGGGCGGCGATGTCCTTGTCCTTGAGGCCGGCGAGAACCATGCGCAGCGTGGCGGTGGTGCGCTCGTCGCGCGCCTTCATCGCGGTTTTCAACGCGTCGTTGAGCTCATCGCGCAGCATGCGAAGCGAATCCGTTGTGAGAGCGGGAAAGCACGCAACCTAACCCAAAACGACCTTTGTGGCAACCGAGAAATATTACATAAGTCTTTGATTTAACGTTCATATTTGGCTTGGCAAAGG
>VGEI01000217.1 GCA_016869415.1 Alphaproteobacteria bacterium | reverse complement strand
GACCGTTTCCCGGAAGGTGCCGCCGGTCACGCTGCGCCAGCGCCGCCTTGCCGGCCAGAACAGCAAATGGGACGTCTTCTGGGACGACATCACCGGAGCCGATGGCAGCGGCGTCGACGGCTATCTGGTCATCGCCCCGCGAGGCCGCAGCGCCGACAACATCGGCGGCGTCTCGATCCTCCCCGTACTTCCCGACGGCGGCGTCGGGCTGGTGCGTAGCTATCGACACCCACTCGACCTGGATGCCTGGGAGACACCGCGCGGCTTCCTCGACCCCGGCGAAGCGGATACCGCTGCCGCCGCCCTGCGCGAGCTGGAGGAAGAGACCGGCTACACCGGCGAGCGCAGCCGGGTGATCGCCCTCGGGACTTTCGCGCAGGAGCCCAGCACCATCGCCGCCATGAGCGCCCTGTTTGCGGCTCTCGACTGCAAAACCACAGGCAAGGCGCCGGACCTCAGCGAACCCGGCCTGGGCGAGATCAAGTTCTTCTCTCTCGAGGAAGCGCTGGCTTTAGCCGACAGCGGCGCCATCCAGGACGCGGCGACGCTCCTGACGCTCTACCGCTACGCGCGACAGCGCCGCTGATCAGCGCCCGCGGCGGCGATAGGTCTCGATCAGGCTCGCTGTCGAGGAATCGTGGATGCCGATCCTGCCGTCCGGTGACAGTTCTGGCTCGATACGCGCCGCGAGCACCTTACCCAGCTCGACACCCCACTGGTCGAACGAGTCGATCCCCCAGATCGCGCCCTCGACGAAGGTCTTGTGCTCGTACATCGCCAGCAGCGCACCCAACGTGGCAGCATCGAGCCGCTCGAAGGTGATGGCGTTGCTCGGCCGGTTTCCCGGCATCGCCTTGTGGGGGCCGACCTCGGCAGCATCCTGGCCGCGCATCAGTGCCTCCGTCTGGGCGAAGCAATTGGCCAGCAGGGCGCGGCGGTGCGGCCCGCCGGTCAGCGCCACCAGGAAATCCGCCGGTACCAGATGCGTGCCCTGATGCAGGGCCTGGAAGTAGGCGTGCTGACCGTCGTTGCCCGAGCCGCCCCAGACGACCGGTGACGTCGCCCAGCGGACCGGAGTGCCGTCACGATCCACCGACTTGCCGTTGCTCTCCATGGCGGCCTGCTGCAGCCAGGCCGGCAGCAGGCGCAGGCGCCAGTCGTAAGTCAGAACGATCTGCGTCTCGGCGGCGAAGAAATTAGCGTACCAGACGCTGAGCAGAGCGAGCGTCGCCGGCAGGTTCTGTTCCAGCGGTGCCGTGCGGAAGTGCTCGTCCATCTGCGCGGCACCGGCCAACAGATCGTCGAAGACTTCAGGACCGAGAGCCAGCGCAATGGGCAGGCCGATCGACGACCAGAGCGAATAGCGTCCGCCCACCCAGTCCCACATCGGATAGATGTTGGCCGGATCGACACCGAATCTCTGCGCCATCTCCGGCTTGGAGGTCAGGGCGACGAAATGGCCTTTGACGAGCGATTCTTCCCTGAGGGCGGCGAGCAGCCAGTTCTTCGCCAGGATGGCGTTGGCCAGCGTCTCCGGGGTGGTGAAGGATTTCGAGGCGACGATGAACAGCGTCGAAGCCGGCACGAGTCCCGAGAGAGCCGATGTCAGCTCAGCATCGTCGAGGCACGAAGCGAAGCGCACGCGCAAGGGTGCAGTGTCCGGGCGCAGCGCCTCCACCACCATGCGCGGCCCGAGATCGGAGCCGCCGATGCCGATATGCACGACGTCGGTGATGCGCGTGCCGGCGTGCGCCGTCCACATGCCGTCGCGCACGGCGCCGGCGAACTTCGCCATGCGGCCGCGCACCGAGGCGATCTCGGCTATGACGTCCTTGCCGCCAACCAGGATGCTGCCGCCGCGCTGACGCAGGGCGGTGTGCAGGGCCGGCCGGTTCTCGCTGGTGTTGACGGAAGCGCCCGCGAACAACCTTTCCTTCCAGCCCGCCACATCGGCGGCGTGTGCCAGGTGGCGCAGCAGCGTCATCGTCTCTTCGGTGATACGGTTCTTGGAATAGTCGAGCCGGATATCGCCGAGACTTAGCGTGAAGCGTTTCGCCCGTTCGGGATCGCCAGCGAACAGGTCGCCCATGCGCAGGTCGCGCACCGTGCGGTGATGCGACTGCAGCGCTTGCCATTCCTGTGTCTGGTCGATGGGCATCGAAGGCATTGAACGGGGGCCGGACGAGTCGGTCAAACGTTCTTTCAGGACGGGGACGAAGCGATGCGGAACAGGCCCGCCGCGGCGGCATCGGGGTCGAGGGCGGCGGCGCTCCGACCAAGACGCTCCAGGGCCTGTAAGTAGCGCCGCGCGAGGTGCGGCGCCCCGAGCACATGCACCGTGGCCGCCCGCGCGTCTTCCGCGGCAAGCTCATGGCCGATCAGCAGACCGGAAAGATAGGAGGACAGCGACGCCGCCGGCAGCTCGTCGAACAGGCCGCGCGTGCGCGCACCGAACAGGTGGTGCAGCAGGCCGCCCGCCTCCCGCGCACGGTCGACACCGGCACCGAACGCCGCGTCGTCATCCGGGCCCTCGCTCATCAAGCGGCCGAGGATGCTGTGCTGCTTCAGCACGGCGAAGACCTCGCCGGTCATATGCGTGCGGAAGCCGGCGATACGCCCGTCTTCGACCCGCACCCACTTGCTATGAGTGCCGGGGAGGCAGATCGTGTGCCGGCCCGGCCCCAATGCCGGCAGGGCACCGACGAGCTGGGTCTCTTCGCCCCGCATCACGTCGGGTACGCCCCCACTGCGATCCACCAGTCCTGGCACGATCCGCAGAGTCTTGCCACGCCACGCCACCGGATGAAGGCGACGCGCCAGGTCCGCTGCACCGGCCGGGCACTCGACATAGGACGCCTCCGACCAGCCCTGGCGGCTGCCGATCATGCCGCTCATCAGGATCGTCGTCTCGCCGGCGGCTTCCCAGTCGCCGGCCTGGCTCTCCAGCGCCGCCGCGAAGTCGCCGCCCTGGATCTGGAGGATGCCTAGAGGCGCTTCGCGCTTCTCCAAGACTTTGCCGTCCGGGCCCAGACGATGGGCTCGCAAGCTCGACGTGCCCCAGTCAACCGCGATCATTCAGCGACGCTCCGCTGCTCGCCGCGCGACTTGTCGGCGCGCGTGGCCTGCCTTTAGTATCCATTTAGTTACTTTACGGGCCGATGTCACGGCCCGCACGAGGCCATGCATGACCGATTCCTTGCCCGACCGCTTTCGCGATGTCGAGCATCTCGAGGACGTGATGACGACGCCCTCGCCGGCACTCACCGCCGAGCTCGACCGGGTGCCGGGCGATCTCATCGTCCTCGGTGTCGGCGGCAAGATGGGCCCGACCCTGGCCCGGCTGGCGAAGCGCGCGGCGCCCAGCAAACGTGTGGTCGGCGTAGCGCGCTTCAGCGAGCCCGGCCTGCGCGACGCGCTGCAGCGCTACGGTATCGAGTGCATCGCCGCCGACCTCCTTGACCGCAAGCAGATCGGCGCCCTGCCCAGGCTGCCAAATGTCGTCTTTATGGCCGGGCGCAAATTCGGCTCGACCGGCAGCGAGGAGCTGACCTGGGCGATGAATGCGCACGTCCCGGCCCTGATCGCCGAGGCCTTCGCCGGTTCGCGCATCGTCGCCTTCTCCACCGGCTGCGTCTATCCCTACGTCAACGTGCATCACGGCGGCGCCACCGAAACGACGCCGGCCACGCCGCCGCCCGGCGCCTACGCCAATTCCTGCGCCGCACGCGAGGCGATGTTCCAGTACTTCTCCGGCCTTCACCGGACGCCGGGGCGGATCATCCGGCTCAACTACTCGATCGACATGCGCTACGGCGTGCTGCATGACGTGGCGACGAAGGTGCTGACTGGCAAGACGATCGACCTGACGATGGGTCATGTGAATGTCATCTGGCAGGGCGACGCCAATGCCATGGTGCTGCGAGCCCTCAATCATTGCACTACACCGTCATCGCCGATCAATGTCAGCGGGCCGGAGACCGTCAGCATCCGCTGGCTGGCATCCCAGTTCGGCCAGCGTTTCGGCAAGGCGCCGCAACTCACCGGCAGCGAGGCGCCGGACGCCTGGCTGATCAACACTGCCCAGGCGATGCGGCTCTTCGGCTACCCGCAGGTGCCGCTGGCCCGCCTCGTCGATTGGGTCGCCGACTGGGTCCAGCGCGGCATGACGAGCCTGGGCAAGGAAACGCATTACGAGACGCGCGATGGCACGTACTGAGGCACGCCCGCGCGGCAAGGCGGCGGGCAACGGCAAGCGCGATCCCGATCGTACGCGCGAGGGTATTTTGCTCGCCGCCCAGGAGGAGTTCGCCGCCAAGGGACTGTCCGGCGGCCGGGTCGACGAGATCGCGGCGAAGGCCGGGGCCAACAAGCGGATGATCTATCACTATTTCGGCTCCAAGGACGGGCTCTATCTGGCGGCGCTGGAGCGCGTCTACGAGGGGTTGCGCGGCACCGAGCGCACGCTCGATCTCGACCATCTCGAGCCCGAGGAGGCGATCCGCCGTCTGGTCGAGTTCAATTTCGACTACACGCGCGCCCATCCGGAAATGGTCAGCCTGTTCAACAACGAGAACTTGCACCGGGCGAAGCACCTGAAGCGCTCGAAGAAAGTGCGCGGCCTGCACAGCCCGCTCGTCGCCCTCGTCGACCGCATCCTCAAGCGTGGCATCGCCAAGGGTGTGTTCCGTGCCGGTCTCGATCCCGTGCAGGTCTACATCACTCTCGCCTCGGTAGGTTATTTCTATCTGGCCAACAACTGGACGCTCTCGGCGATTTTCGGCCGCGATCTGGGCAGCGAGGAGGCCTGTCGCACCCGACGTGCGCACAACGTCGACATCGTGCTGCAGGCGCTACGGGTCTGATCATGGGCCTTTCCTGGACCGATTGGCCGGCTGAGGTGCTCGAGACCTTGCGTCGGGGCGCGGTCATGCCGGCCCATCCGCTGGCGCTCACACCGGACCGCAAGCTCGATGTCCGCCGGCAGCGGGCGCTCTCGCGCTACTACCTCGACGCCGGCGCCGGAGGGCTGGCGGTCGGCGTGCATACGACGCAATTCGCCATCCGCGATGTCGGGCTCTATCGGCCCGTTCTTGAGCTGGCGATGCAGACGGCACGGGATTGGAGCCTGAAGACCCCGGTGATGATCGCCGGTGCCATCGGCCGCACCGATCAGGCCGTGCGCGAGGCGCAGATGGCGCGTGGTCTCGGCTATCACGCTGTGCTGCTTTCGCTCGCCGCCTTCAAGGGGGCGTCGGAGGACGAGCTGATTGCCCATTGCCAGACGGTGGCACAGGAGATGCCGGTGGTCGGCTTCTATCTGCAGACCGCGGTAGGCGGCATTCCGCTTCCCGCGTCGTTCTGGCGCCGCTTCGCCGCCATCGAGAACGTGGTGGCCATCAAGATGGCGCCGTTCAACCGCTACCGCACACTCGACGTCATTCGCGGCGTGGCCGAGGCGGGGGCCGCGGAACGCATCACCCTCTACACCGGCAATGACGACCACATCGTGCTCGACCTTCTCTGCCCGTTCCCGGTCGTCGTCGGCGGGCAGCCGGTCATGCTGCGGATCCGCGGCGGCCTGCTCGGTCACTGGAGTGTCTGGGTACGCAAGGCGGTCGAGCTGCTGGAGCGCATCCATGCCGCAGTCGCGGCCGGGCCGATTCCGGCGGACCTGCTGGCACTAGATGCCCAGGTCAGCGACTGCAACGCCGCCATCTTCGACGTGGCCAACGATTTCCATGGGGTGACCGCCGGCTGCCACGAGATCCTGCGCCGCCAGGGCCTGCTCGCGGGCATCTGGTGCCTCGATCCGCGGGAGGGGCTCGGACAGGGCCAAGCCGCCGAGCTCGACCGCGTCTGCGCCGCCTACCCCCACCTCAACGACGACGCCTTCGTCGCCACCCATCTCGCCCGCTGGCTCGGCTAACGTCCGGGCACAGTCGGCGCAGCTATCAGCCTGTTGCCGGGGCGGATGGTCTGTCTTAGTATGTAACCAACCGGTTACAAACCAAGGGAGGCGATGATGAACCGTATTGCCCTGACCGCCCTGGCAGCACTCGGCCTGATCGCTGCCGGCGATGCCGCGGCCCAGTGGAAGCCGAGCAAGCCCATCAACCTGATCGTGCCTTGGGCGCCCGGCGGCTCGACCGACCAGGTGACGCGCATCACCGCCGCCGAACTCGAGCCCCTGCTCGGCCAGAAGATCGTGGTGGTCAACCAGCCCGGCGCCTCGGGCTCGATCGGCACCAAGAACGCGCTCGAAGCCGTCAAGGACGGCTACACCTGGACCGCTGGTGCCGCGCAGGATCTGGGCACCTATCCGGTGCTCGGCATGCTCGACACCAAGATCACCGACTGGCACCTGTTCCTCAATGTGGCCAACG
>VGEI01000216.1 GCA_016869415.1 Alphaproteobacteria bacterium | reverse complement strand
TGGCCGCCAGCAGCAGCGCCACTGCCTCGGCCGCAGCATCGGGATCAGGGCCGACGCGGCGTGCGGGGAAACGGCCCAGCGCCTTATCGGCCCAGACGTCGCTTTCGTCGACGGCATCTTTCTGCACGTCGAAGGGCAGACCGAGATGCGCTGCGCCGGGCCGGCCGGTCGCCATCTGGGTGAAGGCGGCGCGCAACATCTTAGGAATGTCGGAGGCACGGTCGATGACCCGGTTCCACTTGGCCAGCGGCCGGAACAGCGCCTCCTGATCGATCTCCGTCAGCGTGAACTTGCCACGCGAGGAAACCGAGACGTCGGTGGTCACGGCGAGAATGGGAATCGATGACTCGCTGGCCTCTATCACGCCGGGAAGGATGTAGGTGGCGCCGCCCCCCGACGGGCCTTCGCATATGCCGACCTTGCCGGAGACACGGGCATAAGCGTCGGCCATGTAGGCGGCTGAGCGTTCATCGCGCGTCAAAATGTGCTGGATGCCGTGATCGAGCCGGTAGAGCGCGTCGTAGAGCGGCAGGCTGGTATCGCCGCACAGGCCGAAGATGTGCTTCACCTCGTGATGCTGCAGCATGCGGACGAAGGCTTCGGCGCCGGTGAGCTGATTGGTGGCCATTCATTCCTCGTGACGGACGAGCGGAGGATACGAACGGCCCACGAGGCTGTACACTGGTTTATCGGAACGACGGCATGAGACTAAACGACGACGACAAGGCGATGCTCGACGGCCGGCAGGGCGAGGCCAAGCGCCTGGCCATGGATGGGCTCGTTCAGCTCGGCAATGCGTTCGGCGCCGAGGACATGGTCTCCATCGGCTATGCCCATATCCACGCCGGCATGGCCATGTATCTGCACGACGTCGAGCTGATGGAGGAACTGGCGGCAAAGGGCGCCAGCATGGCTGTGCCCGCGTCAGTCAACATCGCCAACGCCGACACGGTGAATTGGCAGCAGACCGGCGCTCCGGAGAAGCTAGCCCGCCTGCAGCAGCGCGCCGCAACCGCCCAGAACCAGATGGGTGCCTCGTGCAGCTTCACCTGCACGCCCTACTGGGCCGGCCACTGGCCGACCTGGAACACTCACATGACCTCGATCGAATCGACGGTCACGGTGTTCTGTAACTCGGTACTCGGCGCCAAATCCAACCGCGACGGCTTCTTCGCCGTCTATGCCGGCATCACCGGCCGTTATCCGCGCTTCGGCTATCACCTCGATAGTAACCGGGTTGGCACACATCTGGTGCGCGTCGAGGCAACACCGGCGACAATCAGTGACTTCTCCTGCCTCGGCTTCCATGTCGGGAGGCTGGTAGGCGACGGCGTGCCGGTGTTCGAGGGCTTCACGCGGCGGCCCAGCCTCGACGAGCTCGACGCGCTGGGCGCGGCGCTGGCAACTTCCGGCGGTGTGGCCCTATTCATCATCCCGGGCGTGACCCCTCCCTACGCGTCAGCCGAACAGGCCTTCGCCGGCAAGGCGCCGCGCCAGACGCTGAACGCCTCGCCGCGCGACGTGAAAGCCGTCTATGACGAGTTCTGTTCCGCCAAGGACGGGAAATTCGATCTCGTCCATCTCGGCTGCCCGCACGCCTCGCTGGAAGAGATGAAGACCTACGCCGCCCTGCTGGCCGGCAAGCAGGTGGCCAAAGGCGTCGAGCTCTGGATCACCACCAGCCGCGCCGTGCGCAACGAGGCACAACTCGCCGGCATTGTCAGGACGCTCGAGACGGCCGGCGCCAAAATCATCTCCGACACCTGCCCGATCTCCTGCCACTTCGCCCGCTCGGCCTCGCCCGATCCCAAACTGGGCGTAGTGCCGCCGCCGCTCCGCGCCATCGTCGTCGAATCGGCCAAGCAGGCCAAATACGTGCGCGACATGATCCGCTGCGACACCCTGCTCACCGGCACGGAAGAGGCGGTGGAGACGGCGATCACCGGGCGCTTCGTCGCGAGACGCCGCGCATGAGGGAGATCAAAGCCCGCAGCATCGTCCGCGGCCTCGCATCCGGCCCGGCGCTGGTCAGCCAAGAGCCCATCTCCTTCCTCGGCGATCTAGACATCACCAGTGGCACGATCATCGGCCGCTTGCCCAGCGTCGAGGGAATGAGCGTCAAGGGAACGGTGCTGATCTTTCCGCTGACTATGGGCTCGGCAGGCGCCTGGCGTTTCCTCTTTCAGCTCTACAAGCACGGCACTCATCCGGTGGCGCTGATCACACGCGAGCCGCCGGACCCTTCCGTGGTGCAGGGCGCAATCCTGGCCAACATCCCGGTCGTTTGCGAACCCGAGGAGGACGTGCTGGCGCTGACCAGCGGCACACGCCTCGAGGTCGACGGTGCGGCGGGAACTATTCGGCTGCTGCAGTAGGCGCCAGCGTCGCCAGGGCCGATACCGGAACGGGACGCACCGGCACGCGTACCGTCGGCATCGGCACCTCGGCGGCAGGCAGGCCGGTCTTCTCCGCAATACGGTGCTGGATGGCCGGCCAGCAGGTCCGCCCCTGACACAACCCCATTCCGGCGCGCGTGCGCAGCTTCAAGCCACGCGGCAAAGCAATACCGGCCTCCAGCGCCTGATCGAGATCGCCCAGCCGCACATCCTCGCAGCGGCAGACCATCGTGGCTGCATCCGCCGCACGAAATACCCCCGGGCGCAGCCCCGACCAGCCGACCAGCGCCCGCCGGAAGGCCGCCTGCCGGGGAAGCCGGCGCAGCGCCTCCCTGGCTTCGCCTGCGAGCGTTGCATTCGCCTTGCCCAGCTGCCGCGCAAGCTCATGGCCGAGGATCGTGCCTTCGGCCAGTGCCGTGTCCACGCCGCCGATCCCTGCTCCGTCGCCAACGGCGTAGATTCCGGCGGCACTCGTCGCGAACCGCGCATCGCGATCGACCCGCCAACCTCCGGCGCTCAGGTCGTAGGCATGCTCGCAACCGGCGAGCTGCGCCAGCTCGGTGTTCGGCCGCAGGCCAAAGCTCATGCCGACCACGTCGGCACGCAGCCGTGACCGGCCCCCGGCGTGCGGTGTCCAGTCATCGCCCAGCGGTGCGATCACAGCCTCGCTCACAGCGCCATCGCCGACGATCTCCACAACGGCCGAGCGGCGATGGATGGCAACGCCATGGCGACGCAGCGTCAGCTCGAGGCCGACCCCGCGCAGTAAGAGGCTGGGCATTCGCGCCATACCTGCGATCTGTCCCGGCGTGGGAAAGGCCGCCGCGTCCACGACATCGGTGACCTCCACACCGGCAGATACGAGCTGGGCGGCGACGAGATAGAGAAGCGGCCCGGCCCCCCCCAGGATTGTCTTGCCTGCTGGCACCGTGGCCGACGCCTTGGCCAGAATCTGCAGCCCGCCCAGCGTGTAGACGCCGGGCAGCGTCCAGCCTGGGACCGGCACGTTGATCTCGACCGCGCCGACGGCCAGAACGAGATGCTCGGCCGCCAGCTCGTAAGCGCGGCCTTCGGGGGACACGACCCACAGCTTGCGCCCGGGATAGACGGCGACCACTTCATGGCCGCTGCGGTGATCGATCAGGGCCGCGTGCTGGCGCAGCGCGCCCCGCAGCGCCTCACCGCGTGCATCGTGACCGAGGCGCGGAGGGCGGCCGTCGCTGCGCGGGCGGAAGACCTGCCCGCCGGCTTGCGGGTTGTCGTCGAGCAGGATGCTGGCGACGCCAGATCGGGCCAGCGCGAGCGCAACGCTCGCACCGGCCGGCCCGGCACCGACGATAACGACGCTCATGCCGCCTCTTCGGGCAGCGGCGGCGTGCGCAGTTCGACCGCCATGCCGGCGCGCACTGTCAGGCGGCAGGTGCGCTGATTCCTCACGCCGTCGACCACCGCGACACACTGGAAGCAGCTGCCCATCAGGCACAACGGCCCGCGCAGCTCGTCCGCCCGAACGGAGCGGTGAAAGGTCGAAATCCCATTATCAAGAAGTGCCGCTGCCAGCGGCATGCCTTCGGGCAGGCGCAGACTCCGCCCATCGACGATGACCTCGACCCGCGCCGCGGATGAGTCATCGAGGCAACGGAAGAGCGGGGCCGGCATACGTCACCGCATAGCGTGTTGCCGACGGGCGAGGCAAGCGCCTAATCTGCCCGCGCGAAGGAATCCCATGGACACTATCGAAGCCGACCTGGCGATCGTCGGCGGCGGCATCATTGGCGCCTCCTGCGCCTATCAGGCGGCCAAGCGCGGGCTCAAGGTCGTGCTCGTCGACCAGGCGGTGCCCGCTGCCGGCACATCGGGAGCCTGCGACGGCTACGTCGCGGTCTCGTCGAAGAAGCCCGGGCTGATGATGGAACTGGCCGTGGCCAGCAAGCAGATCTACCCGGAGATCGTGCGCGAGCTTTCCCTCGATCCCGAATACATGCCGGTGGGTGGCCTGCTGGTAGTCGAGGATCCGGCTGACCTCGAAGCGCTGGAAAGCCATGTCACCGCCCTACGCTCGGTCGGCGTGCCGATGGAGTACCTCGACCGCCAACGTATGCTCGCATTTGAGCCCAACCTCAGCCCGACACTGCACGGCGCCTGGCGCTGCCCGGTCGAAGCCATCGTCAATCCCTACCGCATGACCCTGGCGCTGGTCGCCGGCGCGGTCGAGCGCGGGACACGCACGCTGTGGCGCACACGGCCCAAGGGCTTCGAGACGAACGATGGCCGGATCGCCGCCATGCTGATCCCCGGCGGCCGGATCGTCGCCGAGCAATACGTCTTCTGCGCCGGCGTGTGGAGCCAGGAGCTCGGCCGCCTCGTCGGGATCGAGCTGCCGGTCATCCCGCGGCGCGGCGAGCTGGTGGTGACCGAGCGCGGCGCCGCACCGGCACGGCACTACCTGATGTCGGCGAAGTACCTCGTGGCCAAGGCGGACCCCGAGGCCGCGTCGCGCTCAAGTGACCCGCGGATGCGCATCGGCCACGGCTTTTGCCTGGAGGTCAACGCGCAGGGGCAATGCATCATCGGCAGCACCCGGGCCTTCGTCGGCTACGACCGCAACGTGACGCCCGAAGGTATCGCCATCATCCTGGCCGAGGCCATCAAACGTGTTCCGGCCGTGGCCCATACCAAGGTGCTGCGCGTCTTCGCCGGCCTGCGCCCCTATGTCGACGACAAGAAGCCGATCATCGGACGCAGCGGTCGTGTGGCCAACCTTCTGGTGGCGGCTGGCCATGAGGGCGACGGTATCTGCCTCTCCCAGATCACCGGCGCCATCATCGCCGACCTGGCCACCGGCCGGCGCCCGACGATCGATATTAGCCCCTTAACACCGGACCGCTTCGCGCCGCCTGGGACCGCGGAGAATCGAGCAAAAACAGCTATCGCCTGAGAAGCGGACTTCAATTATCGTAGCGCGCAAAATTAGGGGGGCAGATCGTGGGACGGCTGAAGATTAACCAGGATCTGGCGGCGGGAGCGATGTTCATCGCCGTCGGAGTTGTCGGCCTCTATCTGGGTCGCGCCTATCCCATGGGCACGTCGCTGCGCATGGGTCCCGGGTACCTGCCCAACGTCCTGTGCTGGATCCTCATCGTTCTCGGCACCATCGTAGGCGGCAAAGGCGCCGTTCTCGGCGGCCTGCCGTTGGAGCGCTGGTATTTCCGGCCGCTGGTTCTGGTCTGCGCCGGCCTGATGGTCTTCGCCCTGCTCATCGAAGGCGTCGGCCTGCCGGCGGCGGTGATCGCCACCGTGGTCGTCGGCGCCATGGGCGGCCAGGAGTTCCGGCTGATTGAGGCCCTCATCCTCGGCGTAGCTCTCGCCCTGGCGGCGATCGCCATTTTCATCTACGGCCTCGGCTTGCCGATGCCGATGCTGCCGCGCTGAGGGCTGAACCATGGACCTTCTCGGCAATCTCGCGCTGGGCTTCGGCGTCGCTTTCGATCCCTACAACCTGATGTTCTGCTTCTTCGGCGTGCTGCTCGGCACGCTGATCGGCGTGCTGCCGGGCATCGGCCCGGTGCCGACGCTCGCCATGCTGCTGCCGATCACTTTCTACCTGCCGCCGATTCCGGCCCTGATCATGCTGTCCGGCATTTACTACGGCGCGCAGTACGGCGGCTCGACCTCCGCCATCCTGATCAACCTGCCGGGTGAGTCGGCCGCCGTGGTCACCTGTCTCGACGGTCACCAGATGGCCCGGCGCGGCCGCGCCGGCGCCGCACTCGCCATCGCCGCACTCGGCTCCTTCTTTGCCGGCTGCGTCGCCACGGTGCTGATGGCGGTCGCCAGCCCGCCGCTGTCGAAGCTGGCGCTGCAGTTCGGCGCCGCCGAATATTTCTCCCTGATGGTCCTGGGCTTGATCGGCGCGGTGGTGCTGGCGCAGGGCTCGCTGGTCAAGGCCGTGGCCATGATCATCCTCGGCCTGTTCTTCGGCCTGGTCGGCA
>VGEI01000215.1 GCA_016869415.1 Alphaproteobacteria bacterium | reverse complement strand
CCGGGTTGCTGATGGTGCTCTGGCTGATGCGGCGTTTCCCGCTTGGCATGGCGTCTCCCCGTCCGGCCGTCGCCGCGGACTAGCTTTTCTTGAGCAGCGACTCGGTTGCCTCGTCGACGGCGTCGATCGGAATCGCTTCCATCGCCGTTCCGCCGAAGCTCCGCGCCAGCATGGTGATCAGGGTGGGCGTCTGCGGCGGCGCCTTCTCCATCACCGTCGGCCCCCAGAGCGAAACCAGCGGTACGCCGCCGGCGGCCACCAGATGGCCGCCGCCGCTGTCGTTCGACACTGCCGCGGCCATACGTGCCGCGAGCGCGATGGTGAGCAGCGGAGTCGGCTTGATGCCTTGTGCGGGTGCTTCCTGCAGTGGGAAGCGAGCCTCGCGTAGCGCGCCCTTGAGTTCGTCATGCCAGGACAGCTCGTCAGGTCCGAGGATCACCACCGGCACCCGGCCGCGTGCCACTTGGCGCCTGCCGATCTCGACGAAGCGCTCGCGCGGCCAGCATTTGTGGCGGCCGCCCGCACCCGGCACTAGGCCGACATAGGCGGCGCCATCGGGCAGAAGCCTCGTGGCTTGCACGTAGGACTCGGCGTCATAGAGCGGTGCAATCTTCTCCTCGACCCTGGCGCCGCTCGCCACCTCGATCAGGTCGAGGATCTGGCGGATCATCGTCGTTGCCTTCTTATGGCCGGGAGGCGGGCGCTGTGTGGAGAAGAGGAAATTCGCCGCGCCTGAAATGAACATGTCGTAGCGCAGCCGGCGCAGGATCATGGTGGTCAACACCCGGCGCTGGGTGTCGATGACCAGGTCGAAATACCGGCCTGGCAGCGGTCGGCGCAGGAGCTCGCTCCAGTGGCTGCCGATCCCGGCATCCTCGATGACCTCGTCGATCAGACCCTTCACCAGCGGAGAAAGAGCCCCGCTGAATACCGTCTTGCCTTTGCCGGCCAACCAGGTAATGCGCGCCTGCGGCCAGGTTTCGCGCAGCGCCCGCACGAAGGGCATCTTCATCAGCGCGTCGCCCATCAGGTCGAGGCCGACGTAGACGACGATGGTGCGTGGAGCGGAGCGGACGGCCATCGGACAGGAGGCGGAGTTGACCCGGAGCCCGGGCCGCCCCACTCTTGGGCGGGGCTCACGGGCAATCGGGATGTATCACATGCGCGTCGGCGTGCCGAAGGAAATCAAGAGCGAGGAGAACCGCGTCGGGCTCGTCCCGGCCAGCGTGCGGGAGTTGGTGCATCACCGCCACGAGGTGATCGTCGAGAGTCATGCCGGCCACGGCATCGGCTTCGATGACGACGCCTATCGTGCCGCCGGTGCCGCCATCGCCAAATCAGCCGACGAGGTCTTCGCCCGGGCAGAGCTGATCGTCAAGGTCAAGGAGCCGCAGCCGGGTGAGATCCAGCGCCTGCAGGCGCACCATGTGCTGTTCACCTATCTGCATCTGGCGCCAGATCCGGGCCAGGCCAAGGCATTGATGGCCTCGGACTGCACGGCCATCGCCTACGAAACGGTGACCAACGAGCGTGGCGGCCTGCCCCTGCTGGCGCCGATGAGCGAGGTCGCTGGCCGCATGGCGATCCAGGTCGGCGCCCATTGTCTGGAAAAGCGCCAGGGCGGGGCCGGTATCCTGCTCGGCGGGGTGCCCGGCGTGGCGGCGGCCAAGGTGGTGATTCTCGGCGGAGGCGTCTCCGGCACCAACGCCGCACGCATGGCGATGGGGCTCGAGGCGCATGTCACCGTTATCGACAAATCCCTGCCGCGCCTTTACGACCTCGATCTGCAGTTCGGTTCACGCCTGCATACGGTGTTCGCGACGCGCGAAGCGATCGAGAAGCATGTCGTCGAAGCCGACCTGGTGATCGGGGCGGTGCTCGTGCCGGGTGCGGCCGCGCCCAAGCTGGTGACGCGCGAGATGATCAAACGCATGCGCCGCGGCTCGGTCATCGTCGATATCTCGATCGATCAGGGCGGCTGCTTCGAGACCAGCCGGCCGACGACCCATGCCGAGCCGACCTATGTCGAGGACGGTGTGGTGCATTACTGCGTCACCAACATGCCGGGCGGTGTCGCGCGCACCTCGGCCATCGCGCTCAACAACGCCACGCTCCCCTTCGTCGTGGCCCTGGCCGACAAAGGGGCGAAGGACGCGCTTCTTGCCGATCCGCACCTGCGCAACGGCCTCAACGTGAGCAGCGGCAAGATCACCCACCCGGCCGTGGCCCAGGCGCTGGGCGTCCCCTGGACGCGGCCCGAGCAGGCTCTCGGTCTCGCCTGAAACGCGCCTCGCCTGAGCTACGAGCCGATCTCGCCGCCGTCGTTGCGGGTGATCACGACGACCGAAGGCCGCGGCGGCACGCCGTCGACAAAGTCCGGCCAGCGGGTCGACGGTGTGTCGAAGGTCGAGCCGGTTTCTTCCGCCGGGTGCTGCACCGCGACGAACAGGGTCTTGCAGTCCGGCGTGAAGCAGGGCCCGGTGCATTCGGCGCCGCGCGGCGTGGCAAAGAAGTGGCGCGACAGGGCACGTCCGGGTCCGCTGGTATCGGCGGCAAAAAGCCCATCGGCCAGCTCGGCGTAATTGTCCATCCCATCGGTCGAGATCCAGATCCGTCCGCGGCGGTCGAACGCGATGTTGTCCGGGCGGGCGAACCAACCCTCCGCCGACGTGCCGCTGTGATAGCGTGTCCCTTCATCGGGCTTGCGTGGGTCGCCCGCGACAATGAAGAAATCCCAGCGGTACTTCTCGGCGGTGTGGTCGGCCCTGGCGCCTGTGCCGCCAGGCGGGATCATCTCGATGATATGGCCGCCGGGATTCTTCGGCCGCGGATTCGCGGCATTCGCCCGCTCGCGGGCGTTGGGCGCGTCGGCCGCCCCGCGGCGCTCGTTGTAGGTGAGAACGGCGTAGACACGGCCGGTGACTGGATTGGGCTCCAAGTCCTCGGTGCGATCCATCGGCGTCGCGCCGACGAGGTCGGCCGCGCGGCGTGTCTCGATCAGCACGTCGGCTTGGCTGTTGAAGCCGTTCGCTGCGGTCAGCGGCCCCTGCCCGAAGATCAGCGGCAGCCAGGTCATGGTTCCGTCAGCATCGAAGCGCGCCGCCGACAGTACGCCTTCGTCTAGAAGGTCCATGTTGGCCTGCCGGTCGCGCGGGTTGTAGCGCCCTGCCGTTACGAAGCGGTAGAGATATTCGAAACGCTCGTCATCACCCGTGTAGACCGCAACCCGCCCATCGGGCGCGACGAACGTCGTCGCACCCTCATGCTTGATACGGCCGAGCGCCGTGCGCTTCGCCGGCCTTGAGCGGGGGTCGTAGGGGTCGTACTCCACCACCCAGCCGAAGCGGTTCGGCTCGTTGGGCTCTTTCTCCACGTTGAAACGGTCGTAGTTGCGGCCCCAGGAATCGCCGCGCGAAGCACGCACGTCGTAGCGTCGGTGGTTGGCAGCTTCGGAGGTCTTGGAGGCATCGCCGCTGAAATTGGAATTGAAGCCTTCTTCGCCCGACAGCACGGTGCCCCAGGGGGTGGTACCGCCGGCGCAGTTGTTGAGCGTGCCGAGGGCGAGCGTGCCGCTCGAATCGGCGGCGGTCCGCATGCGCTTGTCGCCGGCGGCTGGGCCGGTAATGCGGTAGGCCATGCCATTGGTCGTGTAGCGCCGGTTGTACTTGCTGTCGCGCACCCAGTCCCAGCGACCGTTAGTCTTCTTGACCTCGACGACCGAAAGACCGTGCGCCGCGAGGTCGATATCGACCTGCTCGCGGGTCATGCGGGCCGTGTCGCCGCGTGTCCTGACGCCTGGGAACATCAGGTTGACGTTGGTGTATTCATGATTGACGCAGAGCAGGCCATGCTCCGAGTTGTTTGAGCCGCGCGGCAGCGGCATATAGGCGAGAAAATCGTTGTTGTAGCCGAACTGTTTCTCCTGCCCGGAGGCCGTCAGGTTCTTCGGATCGAAGGCGGGGGCCCCTTTCACGATAGGGTCGCCCCAGCGCACGAGCGGACGTGCCGTGTAGCCGCGTGCCACGTGGTGCCGTCCGTCGAGGCTATGGGGGATCTCGGTAAAGCGCAGGCTCGACGGGCCGGCGGCCTCCGCCTCGATTGGCGTGCCGAGCCCGCCCAGCGCCGTCGAGGCCGCAAGGCCTTTGAGAAGGTCCCGCCGGGAAAGGCGCTGCTCGACGATGTCGCTCATCGGCGCCGAGCTGGAGGGATTGCGCCACTCCGCCTCTCGTCCTTCCCACATGCTCGCGCGATTGCCGCCGCTCATCGTCGTGCTCCCTGATCTACGACCGTGGATCTCGGCTAGGAGCCGATCTCGCCGCCATCGTTCTTGGTGATGGCAAGGACTGCCGGCCGTGGCGGCATATCGGCGCGGAAATCCGGCCAGCGTGTCGACGGGTTGTCGAAGGTCGAGCCCCTTTCCTCGGCCGGGTGCTGGATGGCGACGAACAGGGTGCGGCCATCCGGCGTGAACTCCGGTCCGCACACTTCCGAGCCACGCGGCGCGTTGAAGAACAGCTTCGTAGCACCGCGGCGCGGGCCAGAGGTCTCAGCAGCGTAGATGCTATCGGAGAATCCTACGGCATCGTCCTGCCCGTCGGTGACGATCCACACCCGCCCGCGCGGATCGAAGGCGACGTTGTCCGGGCAGGCTAGCCAGCCGTTTGCGCTCGTTCCCGGACCGTACTCGGCCCGATGCTCCGGCTTGCTCGGGTCGCCGCATTTGATAAAGAAATCCCAGCGGCAGGTCGTCGCGGTGTGATCCGGCTTGCCATTCACGAGAGGCGGCATGATCTCGATGATGTGGCCATAACGGTTGTTGTCACGCGGGTTGGCAGGGTTCACCTGCTGTGACGTGCGGCGCTCGTTGTAGGTCAGGCAGACGAAGATATTGCCGGTCTCCGGATGCGGCTCGATATCCTCCGGCCGGTCCATCGGCGTGGCGCCCACGACATCTGCGGCGCGCCGGGCTTCGATCACCACATCGGCCTGGCTGTTGAAGCCATTGGCGGCGGTAAGCCCGCCCTGCCCGTGGACCAGGGGCAGCCAGTTCATCGTGCCGTCGGCATTGAACTTGGCGGCGTAGAGGATCCCGCTATCGAGCAAATCTCGGTTGGCGGCGCGGTTAGCCGGATCGAAGCGACCGCTGGTGACGAACTTGTAGACGTACTCCATGCGCTCATCGTCGCCGGTATAGACGGCGACACGGCCGTCATGGCTGACTGCTGTGGTAGCACCTTCGTGCTTGCAGCGGCCGATGGCCGTGCGCTTCACCGGCGTCGAGGTTGGGTCGTAAGGATCCATCTCGACGACCCAGCCGAAGCGGTTGGTCTCGTTGGGGTCCTTGTCGAGATTGAAACGGTCGTGATAACGGCCCCAGATATAGCTGCCCCGGCCGTTGATGCCATAGCGCCGCCAGGCAGCGGCCTCCGGCCCCTTCGTCGCGTCGCCAGTGAAATAGTTATGCAGGTTCTCCTCGCCCGAGAGGACGGTACCCCAAGGCGTCTTACCGCCCGCACAGTTGTTGAGCGTGCCGCGGATAGTCATGCCCTGGGGATCGGCGCTGGTGCGCATGCGGGCGTGCCCGGCGGCCGGGCCGCCGACCCGGAAATCGGCGTTCCAGGGCGTGAAGCGGCGGTTGTAGCGGCTGTCCGTCACCACCTGCCAGCTTCCGCCGGTCTTGCGGATCTCCACAAGGTCGTGCCCCTGCGAGGCCATCTGAACCTCGCACTGCTCGCGCGTGAGCTGCGATGTGGTCTGGGTGGTTACACCGGGAAACATGAGCTGCCCGACAGTACGCTCGTGATTGGAACAGAGAATGCCGTGCTCGGAGTTCTGCGAACCGTAGGGCAGGGGCATGAAGGCCAGGAAATCGTTGTCCGTGCCGTACTGGCGGACCTGGGCCGCAGCCGTCTGGGCTCTCGGGTTCCAGGCCGGCGCATCGGGGAACATTGCATCGCCCCAGCGAATGACCAGCTGAGTGGAATAGCCCGGCGCCACCTCATGGCCCTCGATCAGGGCGTGCTTGATCTCGCTGAACCCGATCGTCTGGTCCTTCGGCATGCTGACGCAGCCGGCCAGCCCGCCGCCGGCCATGCCCACCGTACCCATGGCCGCCGCACCCTTGAGCAGATCGCGGCGTGACAGGCGCTGTTCGATCAGCTCGCTGATCGGGGCTTCGGTCGTCGGATTGGACAGGGTGTCCTTGCGCTCGATGCGGCTCATGGGTTCCCCCAAAAATCGCAGCGCCCTTGGAGGGCTAAGGCGATTGTTGAACTCTTGTAACAGCGGCGAGTATAGCGCTGGCCAGCAGGGGAAGGCTATCGGATTACTGCGAAAGTTCGTCGAGGGCGTAGCCAGCTGAGCGAACCGTACGGATGATGTCCACGTCCTCGGGGCCGTTGAGGGCCT
>VGEI01000214.1 GCA_016869415.1 Alphaproteobacteria bacterium | reverse complement strand
TATCCTCGGCCTGCTGGCGTGGCCAGCCGGAGCGCGCGACACCCATTCCCTCGAGACGGGGCCGCTCCATGCCTTCGCCCGGCAGGCCGAGCTCGCCGACGCCGCGGGTTTCGTCGAGGCCGTGAACAGCCTGCGCCAGACGAAGAAGCTGCCCCCCCGCTACATCACCAAGAAGGAGGCCGAAGCGCTGGGCTGGAAGCCGGGCGGCGACCTCTGCCGGGTGGCGCCGGGCCGGACGATCGGCGGCGACCCGTTCTTCAACCGCGAGAAGCGCCTGCCCGAAAAGGTCGGGCGGCGCTGGTTCGAGGCCGATCTCGACGCGCAATGTGCGCGGCGCGGTGCCCACCGCCTGGTCTTTTCGGGCGACGGCCTCGTCTTCGTCACCACCGACCACTACAGGACGTTCCTCGAAGTGCCGAAATGAAAACCGTCACCCTCGATGCCTCGCACGACACCATGGAGGCGATCTACAACACCCTGCAGCGCGAGCTCGGCCTGCCGGCGCATTTCGGGCGCAATCTCGATGCCCTGTGGGATGCGCTGACCGGCGATGTCGCCGGCCCACTCGAGATCGTGTGGCGCGATCACGCCTGGGCCCGGCCCAAGCTCGGTTCTTACTACGACAGATTGATCAAACTGCTGCGCGACCTCGAGAGTGAGCGCGCCGATTTCAAGCTCATCCTCACCTGACATCGCGAGGCTTCATGCCAGCAAAGAAACGCCAGCCCATCGTGCTGCCCGCCGGCAAGGGCCGGAAATACGGCATGGGGGCGATGCACGCCGTGTTCAAAGCCGACGGTACTGAAACCGCGCGGCGCTACTCGATCTCCGAATGGTGGCTGGAGCCCAACACGCCCGGCCCCGGCGCTCACAGCCACGAGGGCGAAGACGACGTCTTCTATGTCATCGAAGGCACGGCCAGCTTCCTGGTCGGCAAACGCTGGATCAGGGCGCCGCGCGGCACTTTCGTCTGCGCGCCCGCGGGCGTGACGCACGACTTCGCCAACCGCACGAAGAAGAAGGTCGGCATCCTCAACTTCTCCATCCCCGGCGGCTTTGAGGACGACATGCCGGCGATCGTGAAGTGGTTCAGGGAGAACCGCTGAGATTCAGCGGCTGACCTTCAGAATCGTCGTGCCGATCAGCGCTGTAGCGATCGAGGCGAGGCGCGCCAGGCTCAGCCTCTCCTTGAGCACGATCACGCCGATGAGCACGGCGAAAACGATGCTGGTCTCGCGCAGGGCCGAGACCAGGGCGATGGGCGCCTGGGTGTAGGCCCAGAGGATGATTCCCGAGCAGACATAGGCGAGCAGGCCGGAAACGATGCCGGCGCGCATGCCGCTGCGTCCGGCCGGTTCGCTGCGCGGCGGATGGAGCCAGTACATGACGGCGATCGCCTGCAGCGAGGCGACCAGCACCACCCAGGCGAGGTAGGACACCGCACTGCCGGTCGCCCGAACTCCCAGCCCGTCGAGGATGGTGTAGATACCGATGAGGCCGCCCATCGCCAGCGCGAGCGCCACGGCGCGCCCGTCGCGCAGTCCCGCCGCCCCGCGGGCCAGCGCCAGGCTGGTGATGCCGAGGCCGATGAGCAGCACGCCGAGCTGCGCCGGACGGCTCAAGGTCTCGTCGAGCAGCGATGCCGAGAGCAGGGCCACGACCAGCGGGCCGGTGCCGCGGGCCAGCGGATAGATGAGGCTGAGCTCGCTGGTCTGGTAGGCGCGGTTGAGCATCAGCCACATCGCCGTGCTGATCAGCGTGCTGGCGATCAGGTAGGGCCAGGCGGCGTCAGGCGGAACCTCGACGAAGGGTATGAGGCAGAGGGAGAGGACGATCTGCGAGGCCTGAAAGCCCTTGATCATGCCGGGCCGGTCGCCGCTGCCGCTCTTGAGCATGGCGTTCCAGATGGCGTGCAGCAGCGCCGCCGCCAGCACGAAGAGGAAGACGTCGAGGGGCATCAGCGCGGCTTTCCTAAGCCGTCGCGATCAATAGAAAGATGGACCCCGGCCTTCGCCGGGGTGACGATCATCCTTGCGGCATCACCGCGCACACGGGATGACATCGCTGCGGGGGCCCCTACGCCCTGATCCAAGTCTCCGAGAAGGCGAGCATCGCCGTGGTGATGGTGCGGCCGGCGATGTCGCGGGGCACGGGCTTGCCGGGCAGCAGCTTACCGTTGACCGTGATTGTCGCCTCCTTGCAGCCGACGAAGGTGCTCGGCATGTAGTGCACGCCGGTCGCCGACTTCTCCGGCGGGAAGGCGAAGCAGAACGGCTCGGTCAGCCCCTTCCATTCCAGCCGGATGAGAAACTCGCCGGCATTGATCGTCTCGCGGTAGGAGTCGATGGCGTTGCCCTGGGTCTCCACCGTGTCCAGGCGCTTGTAGATCAGGTTCTTGAGGCCCGGGATGCCCTTGAAGGCGCCGAAATGCGAGACGAAGCCCTCGACCAGAAAGCGCGCCAGCTTCTCGTTGTCGAAGAAGCAATAATTCTCCTCGCCCTTTTTCGGCTTGGCGCTCTGCGGCGAATGCATGATGACCGCGGCGTGACCGCGCCCGAAGGGCGACTGCACGACGCGGAAGAAGCTGGCCAGAGAGACAAACGGCCCGTCGGGCGATTCCTTCAACGAGATGCCGGGGTTCTCACCCGACCATTCGACCTTGCCGGGAAACTGGATCGTATCGGCCATGCTGCTCCTCCGCTGATGAAGAGCGGAGGATAGCCGATCGATCAGGCATTGCGCGAGGTCGTGCCAAACGGCTGGTCGTCACCCCGGCGCCCCTTTTCTTGGCGCGTCGGCGGTCGCAGCGGCCGCCGACCAGCGCAAGCGGGGTCCACCCTTATCCTGAAGGAGTCTGAAGCCCGGATCGCGCGGCCTCAAGCGAGGCCGCTTGTCCGGGGTGACGATCTTTCTTGCGGCGCTACTCCACCATTCTTCGGTAGAGGTGCCAGCTGGCGTGGCCGAGGATCGGCATGGTGAGGATCAGTCCGACCAGCGCCGGCGCCGAGCCGACGACCAGCCCGGCGGTGACGACGATGCCCCACAGCGCCACCATCAGCGGGTTGCGCAGCGTGGCACGGATCGAGGTCAGCACGGCGACGATCGGCCCGACATTGCGGTCGAGCATCAGCGGGAAGGAGACGATGCTGATCGCCAGCACCAGCACGGCGAAGCAGAAGCCGGCGAGCACGCCCTCGACGATCAACGCATGCCCCTGCGGCGTGGTCAGCACCTGCCGCAGGAACTGCTCCGGCGATTCCGGCTGGGCATAGCCGAAATTCAGGATGTAGATGCTTTGTGCCACGTAGAGCCAGAAGATGAAGATGACCATCAGCACCAGGCCGAGAGCCGCGATCGAGGGGAAGGAAGGCGCACGCAGCACGCCCCAGGCGTCCTTCCAGGTGCTCTCCAGCCCCTGCTCGCGCCGGCGGCTCAACACGTAGAGGCCGGTGGCGGCGACCGGGCCGAGCAGAGCGAAGCCGGCGACCAGCGGGAAGACCAGCGGCAGCACGTCGTAGCCGACGGCCAGCCGGGCGAGCAGCAGGCCAAGGGCGGGATAGATGAGGGCGAAGAACACCAGGTGGCTGGGCATCGCCCAGAAATCGTCGAGGCCCTTCTCCAGCGCCAGCCGCAAATCCTGAATACCGATACGCCGCACCGCGGGCAGATCGAGCGGGGTGCTGTCGCGGCCGGCATGGAATTCACCGAAGAGCTTGGGACTGGCCATGAGCGTGCCTCCGAACACCGTGGGTGAACGGTCGCAGCGAGCAACGGACTCAGGCGTTGGCGGAGACTCGCGACCACAACGCAGGAGGACGTTGGACGGCGGCCTGTACTCGCATTCTACGCCAGTCGCCGGCGCCCGGCCGTGACTTTTTCGGGTATATGGCGGCGCGCCTTGATCAAAGGACCGTCCCTGTGCGCCGCAGCATCGGTGCCGCGGGTCGGCGCCTCGCCGCCCGGACTCTTTCCAAGTCTGGCTATAACGCCTTTGAGCTCCAGCACCTCTACCGGGCACTCCGGCCAGTTATCCTGCCAGCAGACGATCAGATCGCAGCCGCACGGGTCGTGACCGTGAGTCCGGAAGTTGCGGCTCAGATACTCGAACTCGATACGCACGTCGCGCCAGCCATCGGCCACGCGCCGCCGCCCGACGGCGTCGGGAAACCCGGCACCGAGCGTCTCGAGGACATAGCCGAGCTCTTCCGCCACAAGGGCAAAGAGAAAGATGACGGCGCTCTCGCTGGTCGGCTCGTGATCGAGGGCGCGGAAGCGCAGCAGCTCGCCGCAGCGCGGTGCCAACGGCTGCGGCTGAGGAAGCCGGATACCCTGGCAATGCTGGCGCAGCGCCTGGAGATGCAGGAAGCCGGGCTCATGGCGCCCCAGCCAGTCGCGCAGCGCCGCCAGCGCCTTGTCCCATCCGCCCCAGCGCCGGATGGCCGTGCGCAAATCGTAACGTCCGACCTTGGCAATTTTCTCCCGCTGCGGAATCCCTTTGGCGTCCGCGACCGCATCACGCAGCCGCTTGATCAGAACCTCGTCAGGCAGCCGCCGCGGGGCTCCCTGGCCGACATCGTAGCCGCACGCCTGCACCAGTTTGTAATAGGTGCCGAAAGTCCGATCGATGGCGCGCGCAGGAAGACGGTGGCCGCGCAGGAATTCCAGGCGGGTGGGCCTTCGGCCCATCCGCGCGGCTTGGCGTTTCAGGTTCGCGATCATGGTGTCGCGGTCGGGCAGCTTGGGCCAGGGCATGGGTTACCTTCACAGACATTCCGTCCATAAAGATGGGGCCGCCCGGCCCCGGATTTCAAGAGACTTTCTGTCTATAGACGTTTGGTATTATCAAGCCGCTGATCCAGCGGCGCGATCCGGCGTCTTCGCTTTGTTATCCACAGCGCCTATATTGCGTGCATGTCGATTCTGCTCACGGTCCTGCCCTATCTGATCGGTCTCAACCTGGCTGCGGTGCTGGTCATCCTGTTCACCGGGCTGGGCAGCATGACCCAGGGTACCGGCCGCAGGAGCAACACCCTGATGCGCTGGCGGGTCGGACTGCAGGCCTCCTGCGTCGCCCTCTTCCTGCTTTATGTCGCGCTGATGCGCCTTGGCTGACGACACGCCGCCGCTTCAACGCTCGCGGCAGCGGTTTTCGGCCTCCCGGCAGTAAAGACGTTCGAGCTCGGCGGCAGGCCGAGCGCCTTGAAGCCGGCGGCGCACGAACGACTCGCTGACATGCCAGACCCGGACCTTCAGTCCCTTGCTATTCGACGCGACGGCGATTTCGATGGGGCGAGTTCCACACGGCGAAACCGCAGGATCATCAGATCGTGCTCGCGCCGGCAGCAGGCTATCCGTGCCGGTTCGATGGCGGTCGACGGTTCCGGCACGCACGGGAAACCCTGTCGGTGACGCGGCACGTGCGGATTCCTAGAGCCTCTCGGGCGGGACGTTGTTCCCTTGCAGGCGGCTGAAGCCGGCGCTGTCGATCGCGCCGACCATCGCCGAGAGACGAATGACCCGCTGGATCTGGGCGTCGACCTCCCCTTGCGTCGGCGCGCCCGGCTTCTCAAGCCAGGAAAGCACGCTGTCGCATTCAACGCGGCATTCGTCGAGCGGCAGGCCGAACGTCCTCTCAAGGTAGCCGATGCGGTCCCGCACCTCGGCCATCAGTTCCCGCGCCCTGCGGCGCGAGGTCTCGAAATCCTTCAGCCGCGCCGAAAGCGTATCGGTAAGGCGGTGCAGAACCCGGGGATGAATGCGACATGGCAAGGTTTGTTCGTCCGGCATGGCAGGATGCTCTCTGACAGGTTGCGGAAGGACGGCGAGATCCGTCCGGGTTCACAGGGCGCCGGCGCCGACCGGGAACCGGTCGACCTGCGTCGGCAAGCCGGCGGCCCGGCGGCAAAGTCCCCGCGCCTCATCCGGCTCGAACTCGACGATCGCCGGCGATTTGTCGAGCGCTGCAAGGATCGCCGCATTGTCGCGGCGCAGATCGGACGCCGACATTCCGGTTCTCCCGTTGGAAGCCCGTGCCGCCCGCCAGGGATGCCGGGTGGCTGCGAACGGCGCCGAAACTAGGAGAACGAATTGAAGGCCTGCTGAAAAACACCCTAGAGAGAGCCCTGATAGCGACCTAGCGGAACCTCTAGGCTTCAAGCTCGACCGGGTCCAGCAGCCGATGGCGGCGGCACCGGCAGCGGTTGTAGATCGCCGAGCCACGGCTCTTTCGCCGTGATCTAGGCTCCGCTGTTTATCGGCTCGTATCACGAGCCCCAAACCCGCTCAATGCTCCGATTGGGTTTTGGCCACAGCCCAACGGTCGTGCGTCGGAAGCCCCGCTTCCACGGCACAGCGGATCGCTCGAGCCCGGCTGGAGACTCCCAGCTTGCGGTAGAGATTGGTGAGGTGCA
>VGEI01000213.1 GCA_016869415.1 Alphaproteobacteria bacterium | reverse complement strand
GCCTGGAAGTGGGTTTCGCTAGCGGACCTGCCGACGCTGATCATCCCCTTCAAGCGCGATGTTTACCGCGCGGTGATCGAGGAGCTCGGCCCGGCGGTGCGCGAAGCGGTCGCCAGACAGCGTTAGTCGTACTGGGGAATCCGCGCCACCACATTGGTGGCGGATTCGATGCACACGCTTTCCTCGCGCGGCGTGTTGCCGCGCTGGAAACAGACCTCGAGATCGCCGTGCAACACCACGGTCGGGTTACGCCGCAGATCGTAGAAGAGCTGTGCCGGCATGGCTGCGGGACCGCTGATCGGCCACCAGGGCACCTCGGCCGAGTACTCGGTCGAGAAGGCGAAGATACCGTCGACCGAACGCACGAAGATCACCGCACCCTCGTAGGCCTGGCATTCGCGGATCCCGGCGCTGCCCTTGCAGGCGGCTTGAGCCGCCGTCATCCCGGCCAGTAGCAGGGCTAGCACCGCCGCGAACCTCGCCATAGCGAGCCTACGCGCCGGCCCGGGCCAGCGAGGCGGCACGCGTGCGCATCAGCCAGCCGGCGAAGCGCGACAGCAGCCCATGCAGGCGGCCCTGTGGCGACAAACCGACGGCCTTCATCGCCATGGCGATGCCGCGCTCGACATGATGCGGCCGGTAGACGCTGTAGGCACGGCGCGCATAGGCCCGGCTGTTGGGCTTGCGCACATAGGAGCCCGAACCGTTGGCCGCCCAATAGGCGCAAGCCAGCTCGTCGTCCTCCGATTCGAGGATACGCCCGAGACCGGTGCGCAGCCGCCCCCAGAAGCCGAGCTTCTCCGCAGCCAGGTAGCGCTCCATGTGCGTATAGAACAGCTTGTAGTGACGCAGCTCGTCGGCAGCGATCTTACGGCAGACCTGCTGCAGCACCGGCTCGGTCGTGGCCTCGGCCAGCGCCGTGTAATAGGAGCTTGTCCCCGTCTCGACGATGCAGCGGGCGATCAGCTCGCTGCAGCGCGAGCCGCGTACCGAATCGGCCACCTCCAGCGGCAGGCGGAACGTGTCGGTAAAGCGCTTGAAGCTAACCTCGAAATCCCAAGCGGGATCGGCGAGCTCGGCCCAGCGTTTGAGCGCCTGGCCGTGCTGCACCTCCTCCAGCGCCCAAGCATCCGCGGCGCACTGGAATTCACGATCGCCGGCGAAGACGTTGTTGAGATAGATGGCGTAGTCGGTGCCGTTCTGCTCGACCATCGAGGCGGCTTTGACGATGCGCAGGATGTCCGGATCGACCTTGGCAGGCTCGAACCGGTCCCAGGCGATGTCGTCGAGGGTCCAGTGCTTCATCGGGTATAGCCTTACGGTACCCCGCTGATATGGCGCTTAATCCTGGGGCTGTTCAAGCCCCAAGGCATGCTGCAGGCGCGCCTCAGGCCGCGGCGGCCAGCTTGGCGTCGAGGGCGTCGATCCGCGCCGAAAGGCGCTCGCGCGCAGCGTCGTCGCTGGCGGCAGCGAGCTCGCCCTTCGCCTCGTCGAGCTGCTTCTGCGTCGCGCCTCTGTCGATCTCCTTGACCGGGATCGCCTCGTCGGCCAGCACGGTGCAGCGCTCGCCCGTCACCTCGGCGAAACCGCCGGCGACGAAAATCTGCTCGGCCACGGCGCCGCTCTCGTGGATCTCGATGACTCCCGGGCGCACGGTCGAGATCAGCGGTGCATGATCCGGCAGCACGCCGAAATCGCCCTCGGAGCCCGGGACGACCACCATCTCCACCTCGCGGCTGACGAGCAACCGCTCGGGCGAGACCAGCTCGAACTGCACTTTGTCGGCCATCGACGTCTACCTAACCTCTGCTGCTCAGGCCGCTTCGGCCGCCATCTTGCGGGCCTTTTCGACCGCTTCTTCGATGGTGCCGACCATGTAGAACGAGGCCTCCGGCATGTCGTCACACTCGCCGGCGACGATCTTCTTGAAGCCCTTGATGGTGTCCTCGAGCTTGACGAAGACGCCCGGCGTGCCGGTGAAGACCTCGGCGACATGGAAGGGTTGCGAGAGGAAGCGCTGGATCTTGCGGGCGCGCGCCACCGTCAGCTTGTCCTCTTCCGAGAGCTCGTCCATGCCCAGGATGGCAATGATGTCCTGCAGCGACTTGTAGGTCTGCAGCACGCGCTGCACGTCGCGGGCAACCTGATAGTGTTCGTCGCCGATGACCCGCGGGTCCAGCATGCGGCTGGTGGAGTCCAGCGGGTCGACGGCCGGGAAGATGCCGAGCTCGGCGATCTGGCGCGAGAGCACGGTCGTCGCGTCAAGGTGCGCGAACGAGGTGGCCGGCGCCGGATCGGTCAGGTCGTCGGCGGGCACGTAGATCGCCTGCACCGAGGTGATCGAGCCCTTCTTGGTCGAGGTAATACGCTCCTGCAAGGCGCCCATGTCGGTGGCCAGCGTCGGCTGGTAACCAACGGCCGAGGGAATGCGGCCGAGCAGCGCCGACACTTCCGAACCCGCCTGGGTGAAGCGGAAGATGTTGTCGACGAAGAAGAGAACGTCCTGGCCTTCTTCGTCGCGGAAATACTCGGCGACGGTGAGGCCGGAGAGGCCGACGCGCGCACGGGCACCCGGCGGCTCGTTCATCTGGCCGTAGACCAGGGCGACCTTCGAGCCCGCCGTCGAGCCGTCGTCGCTCAGCTTGATGACGCCGCCTTCGATCATCTCGTGATAGAGGTCGTTGCCCTCGCGGGTACGCTCGCCCACGCCGGCGAAGACCGACACGCCGCCATGCGCCTTGGCGACGTTGTTGATCAACTCCATGATCGTCACGGTCTTGCCGACGCCGGCACCGCCGAACAGGCCGATCTTGCCGCCTTTGGCATAAGGCGCGAGCAGGTCGATGACCTTGATGCCGGTGATCAGAATCTCGGCCTCGGTCGACTGATCGACGAAGTCCGGCGCCTGGCGGTGGATCGGCAGGGTCTTCTTGGCCTTGACCGGGCCTCGCTCATCGACCGATTCGCCAACGACGTTGATGATGCGGCCAAGCGTCTCGGGGCCGACCGGCATGCGGATCGCGTCGCCGGTATCCTGAGCCTCCTGGCCGCGGACCAGGCCGTCGGTCGTGTCCATGGCGACGGTGCGCACCGTCTGCTCGCCCAAATGCTGCGCCACCTCGAGCACCAGCGTCTTGCCCTGGTTCTTGACGTGGAGCGCGTTCAGGATTTCCGGCAGCTCGCCGTCGAAATGCACGTCGACGACAGCGCCCATAACCTGGGTGACACGCCCGATATTGTTCTTGGCCATGGCTTCTCAGCTCCTCGAAAAACTAGATCGCTTCCGCGCCGGAGATGATCTCGATCAGCTCCTTGGTGATCGTGGCCTGGCGCGTGCGGTTGTATTGGAGAGTCAGTCGCTTGATCATGTCACCGGCGTTGCGCGTGGCATTGTCCATCGCGCTCATGCGCGCCCCCTGCTCGGAGGCCGAATTCTCGAGCAGCGCGCGGTAGATCTGGATTGCCAGGTTACGCGGCAGCAGGTCGGCGAGAATTTCACTCTCGTCAGGCTCGAACTCGTAGATAGCGCCGCTCTCGTTGGCGGGCACCGCCTCGGCGCCGCTCTCGACGGGGAAGGGGATAAGCTGCTGCTTGGTGGGGATCTGGCTGATCGCCGACTTGAAGCGGTTGTAGAACAGTGTCGCTACGTCGAACTCGCCGGCCCCGTAAAGGGCCAGGACGCGGTCCGTGACGCGCTGCGCATCGGCGAAGGACAGGCGCTTCTTGCCGACCTCGTCGATCGTCTCGACGATGTTCCTGGCGAAGTCGCGGCGCAGCTGGTCGCGGCCTTTGCGGCCGACGCACAGTATCTTGACCGTCTTGCCCTCTGCGACGAGCTGGCGGATGAAGCCCCGCGCGGCGCGCACGATCGAGGAATTGAAGGCGCCGCACAGGCCGCGATCCGACGTCGCCACGATGACCAGATGGGTTTTGTCTGCGCCGGTACCGGCGAGCAGCGCCGGGCCGTCGCCACTGGCAGCTCCCCCGGCGAGCGAGCCGAGCATGCGCGCCATACGCTCGGCATAGGGGCGGGCAGCCAGCGCCTGCTCCTGGGCGCGGCGGAACTTGGCCGCGGCGACCATCTTCATCGCGGACGTGATCTTCTGCGTCGACTTGACGCTGGCGATCCGGACACGGAACGTCTTTAAGCTGGGCATGGGGCCTGGGCCGCCCTTTTCTCGTTAGCGCGATCGGCTCAGGCGAAGCTCTTGGCGAAGGCTTCGAGAATGCCGGTCAGCTTCTTGTCGGTATCCGCCGTGATCTCACCCTTGGTGCGGATCTCGGTGAGAATGTCGCCGTGCTTCGAGCGGATCTCCGTCAGGAAGGCCTGCTCGAAGCGTGTCACCTTGTTGACGTCGACCTTGTCGAGAAAGCCGCGCACACCGGCGAAGATGGCCACGACCTGCTCTTCCACCGGCAGCGGCGCGTACTGGCCCTGCTTGAGGAGCTCGGTCAGGCGCGCCCCGCGGGCGAGCAGCTTCTGCGTCGAGGCATCGAGATCCGAGGCGAACTGGGCAAAGGCCGCCATCTCGCGGTACTGGGCGAGCTCAAGCTTGATGCGGCCGGCAACCTGCTTCATCGCCTTGACCTGCGCAGCCGAGCCGACGCGGCTGACCGAGAGGCCGACGTTAATCGCGGGGCGGATGCCCTTATAGAACAGCTCAGTCTCAAGGAAGATCTGGCCGTCAGTGATCGAGATGACGTTGGTCGGGATATAGGCCGAGACGTCGCCGGCCTGGGTCTCGATGACCGGCAGTGCCGTCAGCGAGCCCTTGCCCGCCGCGTCCGACATCTTGGCAGCACGCTCCAGCAGGCGCGAATGCAGATAGAACACGTCGCCCGGGTAGGCTTCGCGGCCCGGCGGGCGGCGCAGCAGCAGCGACATCTGGCGGTAGGCAACGGCCTGCTTCGACAGGTCGTCATAGAAGATGACCGCGTGCATGCCGTTGTCGCGGAAATATTCGCCCATCGTGCAGCCCGTGTAGGGCGCCAGGAACTGCAGCGGGGCCGGGTCCGACGCGGTGGCGCTGACCACGATCGAGTATTCCAGCGCGCCGTTGTCCTCGAGCGTCTTGACGATACGCGCCACGGTAGAACGCTTCTGGCCGATACAGACATAGACGCAGTAGAGCTTCTTGCTCTCGTCGGTGCCGGCGTTGATCTTCTTCTGGTTGAGGATGGTGTCGATGATGACGGCGGTCTTGCCGGTCTGGCGGTCGCCGATGATCAATTCGCGCTGGCCGCGGCCGACCGGGACGAGGCTGTCGATGGCCTTGAGGCCGGTCTGCATCGGCTCGTGCACCGACTTGCGGGCGATGATGCCCGGAGCCTTGACCTCGACGCGGGCGCGCTTAGCGTCCTTGATCGGGCCCTTGCCGTCGATCGGTTCGCCGAGGCCGTCGACCACACGGCCAAGCAGACCCTTGCCGACCGGGACCTCGACGATGGCACCCGTGCGCTTGACCAGGGCACCTTCGCGGATGTTGCGGTCGTCGCCGAATATGACGACGCCGACATTGTCGGCTTCGAGGTTGAGGGCCATGCCCTTGAGGCCGCCCGGGAACTCGACCATCTCGCCGGCCTGGACCTTGTCGAGGCCATAGACGCGGGCGATGCCGTCACCGACCGAGATCACCTGGCCGACTTCCGCCACATCGGCTGCGGTGTCGAACTTGGCGATCTGCTGCTTGAGGATGGCGGAGATTTCCGCGGCCCGGATTTCCATTGATCAGACGCCCTTCATCGCGAGTTGGAGCCGTTGCAGTTTGGAGGCGAGCGAGGCGTCGATCAGGCGCGAGCCGACCTTCACCTTAATCCCGCCGAGAAGCTGGGGATCGACGTTGAGCTGGACGGCGACCTTCTTACCGACGGCCGCGCGCAGCGCGTTGCCGACGGCGTCGGCCTGCGGCTGGGATAGCGGCTTGGCCGAGGTGACTTGGGCCGTGATTTCGCCGCGATGATGGGCCAGCAGGGCCATATAGCCGTCGATGATCTGCGTCAGGCTGGCCAGGCGCCGGTTG
The DNA here is from genome assembly GCA_016869415.1 of Alphaproteobacteria bacterium. Taxonomy (GTDB): domain Bacteria; phylum Pseudomonadota; class Alphaproteobacteria; order CACIAM-22H2; family CACIAM-22H2; genus VGEI01. The sequence continues at coordinate 396 of VGEI01000213.1, read as the reverse complement.
CGCGCCACCGTGCCGACGAAACGCCGGCTGATATCTGACAGGCCGGCCTTCTCGGCCAGCGCCAGCGCGGCCTTGGCTTGCTGGGCGCGGGGAATCAGCGGCGAGGAGATCAGGCGGCGCAGGTCGCTGCTGTCCGCGATCAGGGCTTTGAGGGTCTTGAGGTCGACGGCAACACTGTCGAGCGCCTTGGCTTCATCCGCCAGCTCATAGAGCGCGGTGGCGTAGCGGCCGGCAAGACCGGTCAGGTTCGGAGACTCGGAAGCCACGATGAAACGCGGTCCTCAGGCAGCGGGCCGGAGAGCGGAAGCTCTGAAACCCTTGATGAAACAAACAAAACCCTGCGCCGCGGAGCCTTGTCCCCGGCGAAAGACGGCGGATTGCTACCACAGCAAATAC
>VGEI01000212.1 GCA_016869415.1 Alphaproteobacteria bacterium | reverse complement strand
GACGTCTCGGTGACTGGTTTCAACGACATGCCTTTCGTCGACAAGCTGAACCCGCCGCTGACCACGGTGCGCATCCAGCATTACGAGATGGGCTTGCAGGCGGCGAAAGTCCTACTCGAGCGCATCAACACCCCGGACACGCGGCGGGTCGACCTGAAGCTCGAGCCGTCGTTGGTGATACGCGGCTCGACTGCCCGGCCCAGCTAGCCATCCGGTCGGGGCGTCGCGCCCGTCCACGACATGCGGGCATGTGATTTAAGTGGCGCCGTCGCGCAGGAATATGTGGCAGCACCCACCGCCGCGCTCGACGCTCCATGTCTCGTTGCTGAAACTCAGCCCGGCGGTCTCGAACAGGCCCTTGTCGAAGGCGCCGGCGATGCGACAGAGCGTGGCAACGCGCTCATGCGACAGGCCCGCGTCGCACCATGCATCCTTGAGCGGGCAACGCTCGACACGGATGTCGATGCCGTCTTTCTGTCGTTCCACGGTTGCCGGGTACATCCGGCCACCATCGGGACTTGCCGCGAGGAATGCCTCGCCCACCGCCCCTGCGTCCGATCCCAGCCGGCGATAGTGAGCCGCTGCCTCACGGCCGTGTCTCTCGATCACCCGCGCCATCAAGGCTTCGCCTTCCGCTGGCCCGAGCTTAGCCACGAGCTCGTCATGGAACAGGCGATAGAGCTTCGCCCGGGCACGAAACGCCGCCTCAAGTTCCTGCCGCAGCTTCTCTTCGCTCATGGGGGCCTCCTCACAATGCTTTCCGGTGCAGCCGGGGGGCCGCGTCGATAAGGGCCCGGGTCAAAGGATGCGAGGGCCGGGTAAAGATGGCATCCGCTGTCCCCAGCTCAACGATACGGCCGTTGTCCATCACCGCCACCCGGTCAGCGACCGCCCGGATCACCGATATGTCGTGCGAGATGAAGAGGTAAGACAGTCCGAGATCGCGCTGGATGTCATCCAGCAATTTCAGGATCTGCGCCCGTATCGAGACATCGAGGGAGGAGACCGGCTCATCGAGCACTAGCAGCTCCGGCCGGCTCGCCAGCGCGCGCGCGATATTGACCCGCTGGCGCTGGCCGCCGGACAGTTCGTGCGGATAGCGGTCGGCAAGGTCCGGCGACAGGCCGACGCGGTGCAGCAGCCCGATGACCGCCGCCTCCCGATCTACAGGGGCGACATGGCCGTGGATGCGCAGCGGATCGCTGAGCAGCCGCCGCACCGTGGCAAGCGGATTGAGAGCCGACAAGGGATCTTGGAACACCATCTGCAGCCGGGCGCGTGTCTGGCGCAGTGCCGCGCCGCGATGAGCCAGGAGGTCGAGACCGGTGAATTCGATCTCGCCCGCCTCCGGCTCGAGCAAGCGGACGATCAATCGCGCCAGAGTCGTCTTACCCGAGCCTGAGCCCCCGACCACCCCCAACGTCTCGCCCTTCATAACCGTGAGATCGACACCATCGACCGCCGTGACACGGCGCACGCCCCGGCCGAAGCCCTTGCGCAGGCCGGAGAGCCGAAGCAGCGGCGGTCCGGGGAGCTTCTTAGCCTTGCGGGCGGGTGGCGCGTCGGGATCGAGCGTCGCCTCCAGCAGAACCCGCGTATAGGCGTGGCGCGGCGATGAAAGAAGGGCGTCGATCGGTTCGGTCTCGACGACGCGCCCGCTGTTCATCACCATGCCGGTCTCGACCATACCGCGCGCCAATACCAGATCATGCGTGATCAGGATCAGAGCCAGCCTGGTGTCCCGCGCCAGCCGGTCCAGCAGCTTGACGATCTGCGCCTGGGTCAGCGTGTCGAGCGCGGTGGTTGGCTCGTCGGCGATCAAGAGCTTCGGCCCGGCGGCGAGCGCCATGGCCAGCGCGACGCGCTGGCGCTGACCGCCGGAGAGTTGATGAGGATACGCGTCGGCCATGTCATGCGGCTGCGGCAGGCCGACGCGTTCCAGCAACTCGCCGGCACGGAGGCTCGCCTCGTCCCACGAGAGGCCGAGATGAGTGACCGCGACCTCGGCCACTTGCTCGCCGACCGTCAACACCGGGTTGAGGCTCGACATCGGGTCCTGGAAGACGACGCCGACATCGCGCCCCGCACAGACACTGTTACCAAGCGACGGCCAGCGGATCGACCCGCCACGTTCCACGCCTCGGCGCGGGAGCAGGCCGGCGAGCGCCAGCGCGACACTGGTCTTGCCAGAGCCGCTCTCGCCGACGATAGCAAGTCTGCCACCGGGCCGCAGCGTGAAGCTGACACCATCGACTGCGCGGACCTGCTTCGGCCCCTGTCTGAAGACGACGGAAAGATTCTCGACGGTAAGCAGCGGCGCCGTCATACTTGGGCCTGCCGCGCGTTGATGGCGTCGTTCGCCGCGTCACCGAGCAGGTTCACGCCGAGCACGGTGACGACGATGGCTACCCCGGGAATAGCCGAGAGGAACGGCGCGCTGCGGAAAACGGCGCGGCCCTCGGCGATCATCGCCCCCCAGGTGACACTGTTCGGGTTGCCCAGGCCGAGGAACGATAACGCCGCCTCGACCAGGATCGCATTGGCGACGATCACTGCCGCCAGAGTGATCACCGGTGGCAAGGCGTTGGGCAGCACTTCTCGGAAGGCGATGTGCAGGGGTGCCATGCCGAGTACGCGGTAAGCATCGACGAATTCACGGCGCCGCAGGCTGAGGATCTCTGCGCGCAACACCCGCGCCGGTGCCGTCCACGCGCCGAGCGACACCGCTATCACCACGCTGGTCAGCGAAGGGCCGGCGATGCTGACGAAGGCAAGCGCCAGGATGAAGGTCGGCACGGATTGGAAGGCATCGGCGAGCCGCATCAAGGCCTCGTCGACCGTGCCACCGATGAACCCGGCCAGGGTGCCGATCACGATGCCGACAATCAGCGTCGCCAACATTGCGGCACCGCCGACGATCAGCGTTGCCCGTGCGCCGTGCAGCAGCTCGGCCAGGACGTCGCGGCCCAGCCGGTCGGTGCCCAGCGGAAAGCGCCAGTCAGTGAAGGGCTCGATCAGCGGTCGCCCGATGAGCGCCAGCGGGTCACCCGGCGCCACCACCGGCGCAAGCAGGGCGGCGATGGCGACGCCTGCCACCAGCATCGTGCCGACGATGCCGCCGCCGCTGAAGAAACGATTCGCCGCGCGCATGAGCGATCAGTCCTCGACCGCCACGCGCGGATCGAGCTGCGCGTAAAGCAGGTCGACGCAGAAATTGGCGACGATCACCATGATCGTGCTCACCAGGAACACGCCTAGCAACAACGGTACGTCGCGCTGCGTCACAGCCTCGAAGGCCAGCCGGCCCATACCGGGAATGGCGAAAACGCTTTCGACCACCACGCTGCCGCTCAGCAGCGCGCCCGCCTGCAGACCGAGCATGGTGACGACCGGCAGCAGCGCGTTGCGCGCCGCGTGGCGGAAGGCGATACGGTTGGGCGCCAGGCCCTTGGCGCGTGCGGTGCGGATATAGTCACTGCGCCACGCCTCGACCATGCCTGATCGCATCAGGCGCAGGTAAAGCGCCAGGTAGATCAGTCCCAACGACAGCACCGGCAGGACGAGATGGTGCGCGATGTCGATGACGCGCGCGATTCCGGTCTCGGGCATGCCGATGTTCTCGATCCCGCCGAGCGGAAACCAGCTCAGTTTGACCGCAAAGCTAACTAGCAGCATCAGACCGAGCCAGAAGCTCGGCGTTGCGTAGAGGATGAGCGCCAGTGCCGACAGGATACGGTCGCGCACGCTGCCGGGCCGCACTCCCGCCGCCACGCCGAGCAGCGTGCCGGCGAAAAAGGAGAAGCAAATCGCCGCCCCCATCATCAGCAGCGTGTTCGGCGCACGCTCGAAGACGACCGCGATCACCGGTCGCGAGAAGGCCACCGACCAGCCGAGATCGAAACGCCCGAGTGCCGCCAGATAGGCGCCGAGCCGGGCGAGGAACGACCGGTCGAGGCCCCATTCCTGTCGCAGTTGGGCGACCAATCCAGCGTCGCCACCGCTCACCGCAAGATAGGCGTCGACCGCGTCGCCGGGCGCCGCCTCAAGCAACGCGAACATGCCCAGCACGACGATGGCCAAGACCGGGATGGAATGAAGCAGCCGGCGCCGCGCAACAGTCCAGGCGCGGCTCATCGCCGACGGCCTCCGGCTATGCCGGCGATGGGGCGAATCCGCCTAACTGGCGAGCCAGGCATCGGCCCAGTTGGAGGTCGCCCAGCGCGGATTGTTGGCCACGTTGCGCAGCCGGTCACGCGTCACGGAGATGAACGTGAATTCGGCGACGTGTATGATCGGCTGCTGCTCGCCTGCCAGTTTCTGGAAGTCGCGATAGATGCGGCTGCGTTCACCGGCATCCACGGTCTCTGCCGCCTTGGCGATCAGCGCATTCATCTGCGGATCGTTGTAGCCATACTGGTTGGAGAACGGGACGCCCGGTGGCAGGCCGCCTTGGTAGAGGATCGTGGTCGAAATCGCCGGATCGTTGCGATAGACCGGCGAGCCGACGGTGAGATCGAAGGCATGGTCGGTATAGACGGCGCGCAGATGCCCCGGCGTGTCGTTGCGCACGATCTCCGCGTCGATGCCGACGGCACGCAGCGCCTGCCGGAGATAGTCGCCGAATTGGCGCGTCTGCTCGAAGAACGGTGCCGGCAGCAGCCGCAGCTTGAAGCGCACACCATCGCCGCCGCGCCGGTAACCCGCCTCGTCGAGCAGAGCCTCGGCGCGGCGCGGATCGAAACCGGGTGTAGTGACGTCGGCGGTATGGAACTGCTTGTCGAATTTCGGCACCGGACCGGTCGCCGTCTCGGCGTAGCCGAGGAAGACCGTATCAACGACGAATTTCCGGTCGATGGCATGTGAGATGGCACGGCGCACCCGGACATCGGCCAGCTCCTTGCGCCGGTGATTGATCTCGACCGTGAGCTGGTAGGTGATGCCTTCGTAACCCTTGGTGACGACCGCGACACCGGGGACTCGGCCGATGCGCGCCAGATCGGCCAGCGGCACGGAGGAGAAAGCGGCAAGTTGAATCTGGTTGGCCTCGATCGCCGCCGCGACCGCGCCGGGATCGGGCAGAACGCGGTAGACGATGGCATCGAGATACGGCTTGCCGGAATCCCAGTAATTCGGATTGCGCTCGAGCCGGTAGAATTGTCCGGGCCGGTGCTCCACGAAGCGGAACGGCCCCGTCCCGATCAGCCGCGTGTTGGCCGGATTGGCGTTGATGTCGCTGCCTTCGTAGACGTGCTTCGGCACCACGGCGGTCAGCGCCGGCAGCGCATTTTGGATCAGCTGAAACGGCGTCGGCTTGGCGAAGCGGAGGACCGCCGTGGTTGCGTCCGGCGTATCAACCGCCTCCAGATCCTTGAACACGACGCGGCCGAGATTCTGCAGCTTCTTCCAGACTTCGAGCGCGGAGAAGGCGACGTCAGCCGAGCTGAACGGTCTTCCGTCATGCCAGGTGACACCCGGGCGCAAGGTGAAGGTGACCGAGCGGCCGTCGGGCGAGCCGTGCCACGCCGTCGCCAGCCGCGGGGCAAGCCCGTTGCCGTCATAGGACTGTTCGGCGAGCGGCTCGATCACCTTACTGGCGACGTAGAACACGCCGTTCGAGGCCACGATCGCCGGGTTGAGATTACGCGGCTCGGAATCCGCGGCAACGATCAGCGAACCGCCGCGGCGCGGTGTAGCTTGCGCCCAGGCCGCTCCCGGCAAGCTCGCGGCAGTGCTACTGCCCAGCAGGCCCGCCAGGACGCTGCGGCGCGAGGGTCTCAACTCCATGGCAGCGGCCCCTATGTTGTGAAGCGTTCGCGTGCAATTTTCTAGCACGAAGCGCGGCAGCGCGGCCAGCCAGGGTCCTCAGTAGGGATTGGCGATCGGCAGCTCCTGGGCGGGGAACAGGGTGATCACCTGGCAGCCCTTGTCGGTGACCACGACCTCCTCCTCGATGCGCGCGGCCGAGATGCCGTCCTTGGCCGGGCAGTAGGTCTCCAACGCGAAGACCATGCCGGCTTTGATCTCCATCGGATCGTCCATCGAGTTGAGCCGGCTGATGATCGGCCGCTCGTGCAGACCGAGGCCGAGCCCATGCCCGAACTCGAGGCCGAAGGCCTCCATCTCGCTGGTGAAGCCGATCTTGTCGGCGGTCGGCCAGCAATCGGCGACCTGGTCCGAGCGCACGCCCGGCTTGATCATGGCGATGGCCGCGTCGATCCACTCGCGCGCCCGCTTGTAGGCGTCCTTCTGCACCTCGGTCGCCCGGCCGACGTTGAAGGTCCGGTAGTAGCAGGTGCGATAGCCCATGTAGGACTGGATGATGTCGAAGAAGGCCTGATCGCCGGGCCGCAGCAGGCGGTCGGTGAAGTTATGGGGGTGAGGAGAGCAGCGCTCGCCGGAGATGGTGTTGATCGCCTCGACGCAGTCGGAG
>VGEI01000211.1 GCA_016869415.1 Alphaproteobacteria bacterium | reverse complement strand
TTCATCAAATCGACCGCGTGCTCCTCCGTCTCGATATCCGCGCGGACCATCGCCGGCAGGCGGAACAGCGAGGGCAGGAAGCGTGGCTTCAGGGCCAGATGCCTCCCGACCATGACGTTCTCCAGGGCCGTCATGTTGAAGAAGATCTGCAGGTTCTGGAATGTGCGCTGGATGCCCCGCGCAGCCCGCGCCGGTGTAGGCAGGGCTGTGATATCCTCGCCGCCCAGCCGGATGCAGCCGGCACTCGGCGCGTAGACCCCGGTGATCAGGTTGAAGAGCGTCGTCTTGCCGGCACCGTTGGGCCCGATGATCGAATGGATGCGGCCTTCGTCGGCGGCAAAGGACAGGTCGGCCACCGCCTGCACGCCGCCGAACTCCTTCGACAGGTTTTCGACCTCAAGGATCGGCTTCATCGCGGCCGCCCTCCGGCAAGATGCCGGAAACGGTCCTTCAGGGTCGGCACCAATCCCTTGGGCATGAAGATCATCACGCCGATCAGCACCGCTCCGAAGGCGATGTGCTCGTAGTCGTGCAGCTTGGTCAAAAGCTGCGGCAGCACGGTGAGGATGGTGGCCCCGACCACCGCCCCGTAGGTCGAGGCCATGCCGCCCAGCACCACCATGGTGACGAACTCGATCGAGCGCAGGAAGCCGGCCTCGGTCGGGGTGATGAAACGCTCGGCATGGGCGAAGAGCGAGCCGGCGAGGCTGGCGAACACTGCCGAGACGACGAAGATGAGCACCTTGTAGCGCGTGGTGTCGATGCCGGCCGTCTCGGCCGCGACCTCCGAGCCGTGCAGCGCGCGCAGGGCGCGGCCGACGCCGGAATCGATGAGGTTGAGCGCCAGCCAGACGGCGACAAGGAGAGTGCCGCCGCTGATCCAGTACCAGATGGTCGTGCCGGTGAGCCGCCATTCGCCCAGACGCAGCGCCGGTACGCTCATGCCGTCCGGGCCGCCGGTCAGCGGGATTTCGCGATTGAGCACGATCGAGATAATGATGCCGAGACCCAGCGTCGCCATTGCCAGGTAGTGGCCGCGCAGCTTGAGAATCGGCCGGGCGACGATGAACGCCAGCAGGCCGACACCGACCATGCCGACCGCCATCGCTGCAAAGCCGTTCCACTGGTATTTGGCGGTGAGGATAGCTGAGGCGTAGCCGCCCAGCGCGAAGAACCCGGCATGGCCGAGGCTGATCTGGCCTGCATAGCCGATCAGCAGGTTGAGGCCGACGCAGACCAAAGCGTTGAGCAGCGTCTTGATCGCCACGTCGTAGTAGAACTTGTTGGGCAGGAGCAGCGGCAGCAGCGCCACGATCAGCGTCAGAACAAGCAAGCCGCCGGTGCGGGCGTCGAGAAAGCGGCGCATCGCTACACCCGCCCCCCAAGTCCTTCTCCGCCCTTGAGGGCGGAGAAGGATTTGGGATGAGGTGGGTGGCTAAGTGCGGGGAAACCCCACCTCACCCTAACCCTCTCTGCCCCCACGGGGCGGAGAGGGAAAGAAGACGCTAGGCACGCCGTCATCACACGCGCTCTGTGGTCCGGCCGCCGAGCAGGCCGCTCGGCCGCACGAACAGCACGGCGAGGATGATGATGAAGGCGACCGCATCCTTGTAAGCCGAGGAGATGTAGCCGGCGGCCAGCGCCTCGGCGAGACCCAGCGCGATACCGCCGACGATGGCGCCCGGCCCGCTACCCAGACCGCCGAGAATGGCTGCGGCAAAGCCCTTGAGGCCGAGCATGATGCCGACGTCGTATTTGGTCAGGGTGATCGGCGCTGTCAGGATGCCGGCGAGACCACCCAACGCCGCCGACAGGCCGAAGCTAGCTAGCAGGATGAGCCGCGTGTCGATACCCACGAGCTGCGCCGCCAGCCGGTTGTGCGACGTGGCAAGCATAGCCTTGCCGAAGCGCTGATAGCCGAAGAACCACCACAGCACTGCCACGACCAGGAGGGTAACGCCTAGGACCCAAAGTCCCTGTGGCTGCAGCCGGGCACCGAGAATGTCCAAAGGCACCTCGCCGGAGAACGCCGGCAGACGGTGAAAATCCTTGCCGAGGGTGACCTGGATGACGCCGCGGATCAGGATCGAGGCGCCGATGGTGATGATGATGAGAGTGACGACCGAGGTCCCGCCGGGCCGGCGGACTGCCGGCTCGATGGCGAGTTTCTCCAGGGCCAGGCCGACCAGCGCCGTGATCATGACTGCCGTCGGAATAGCCAGCAGCAGCGGCAGCCCGCCACCTCCGGCTATCAGCGCCACAGTTGCCATGCCCCCGATGGTGACGAATTCACCCTGGGCGAAATTGATGACGTGGCTGGCGTTGTAGATCAGCGCAAAGCCGAGAGCCACCAGCGCGTAGATCGCACCGACAGTGAGCCCTGAGAAGGCGAACTGCAGGAATTCAGCCAACTTCTCGCCCTTACAGAACGGGCCTCACCCCGAAGGATGAGGCCCTGATCGCGCGCCGCCCCAGGGCGACCCTGCGGAAGCTAATAGAGCAGCTTCCAGGTGTTGTTGCGGATCTCGACCATCTTGAAGGAGTCGAGGCTGAGACCCATGTGGTCGGTCGGCGACATGTTGTAGATCCCGTCGGCACCGACGAAGCCCTTAGTCTTCTCGATCTCGTCACGGACCTTGGCCTTGTCCGTACCGCCGGCGCGTTTCATCGCCTCGATGGCGATCATGAAGCCGTCATACATGTGACCGCCGAAGGTCGAGACCGGCTCGTTGTTGTACGCGGCGCGGTAGGCGCGAGTGTAGTCCTCAGCCACCTTCTTCTGCGGGTCGTTGGCCGCGAGCTGATCAGCGACCAGCAGGGCCGCCACGGGTACGCGCATGCCCTCCGCCCCGCCGCCCGCGCCATCGATGAACTGCTGCGAGCCGACGCCATGATTGAAATAGAACTGGATATTCTGCATGCCGAGCTGGCGATAGTTGCGCGCCGTGATCGCGGTGGGTGCACCGAAGCCGCAGCCGACGATGGCCTCCACGCCAGGCGTGTTCTTGATCTTGGTCAACTGCACCGTCATGTCGGTGTCGGTCGGCGCGTAGGTCTCGTCGGCCACGACGGTGATGCCGTACTTCGCCGCCAGATCCTTCGCCTCCTTGCGGCAAGACTGGTCGAAGCCGCCCGAGCCGCCGAGGATCGCAGCCTTGGTCTTGCCGTGCTTCTTCATGTCCTCGTAAATCTTCTCGACCGCCATCCGGTCAGAATGCGGCATCTTGAACACCCATTTCTTCACCGGCTCGACGATGACGTTGGCGCCGCCGAGCGAGATGAAGGGGATCTGCGCTTCCTCGGCCAGTGGCACCACGGCCATGGTCTCGCCGGTGGTCGAGCCGCCGACGATGATGTCGACCTTGTCCTCCTCGATCAGGCGGCGGACGAAGGTCACGGCCTGGCGGGCATCGCCCGCTGAGTCGTAGATCACGGCCTGGAGCTGGCGGCCATTGACGCCACCGGCCCTGTTGACCGTGTCGACATAGAGCCTCAGGGTCTTGGCTTCCGGGTCACCGAGAAACGAAGCTGGGCCTGTGACGGCCAGGAACGAGCCGATCTTGATCGGCGTTTGCTGCGCCTGCGCCTCGGCCATGCCGACGACACCCAAGGCAGCGAGCACCGCGGCGGCGCGCAGGAAATTCCGCTTGTTCATGGTCCGACCTCCCCAGTCTTGATCTTGGTGGTTGCCGATGTAAGCAAAGGCGATGGGCGGGAGTCTACCCCCGGCCGCGATAGGGCGCCACGCCGGTGTCCGGCAGCCATAGCCCCGGGGGCGGGCGGCCGGTCTGCCAGAAGACGTCTATGGGCATGCCGCCGCGCGGGTACCAGTAGCCGCCGATACGCAGCCAGCGGGGTGCCAGGAGCTTCACCAGCCGCTCGCCGATATCGAGCGTGCACTGCTCATGGAAACCATGCTCGTTGCGGAACGCCCCGAGATAGAGCTTCAGCGACTTGCTCTCGACCAGCCAGCGCCCGGGCACGTAGTCGATCACCAGATGGGCGAAGTCCGGCTGGCCGGTGACCGGGCAAAGCGTGGTGAACTCGGGTGCGGTGAAGCGCACGAGGTAGGTCCGGCGCGGATGCGGGTTGGGTACCCGCTCGAGCTCGGCCTTGTCGGGGCTGGCCGGCAGCGCCGAATGGCGCCCGAGTTGGACCAGGCCTTTGTAGATCTTGCTCTGTTTCGGCATGGAGGATTTCACCGCAGAGGACACTGAGAAATGCAGAGTACGCCGAGTATTTAAACTATGTCTGCGAACTCTGCGACATCTCTACGCTCTCCTTGGTTTCTTCCTTCTCGAAGCCGGCAAGAAAGGCGGCGAAACGGCCTGTCTCGATCGCCGCACGCATCTGGGCCATCAGATCCTGGTAGTAGGTCAGGTTGTGGCGGGTGAGCAGCATGGCGCCGAGGATCTCATTGGCCTTAGTCAGATGGTGCAGATAGGCCCTGGAGTAGGAACGGCAGGCCGGGCAGCGGCATCTCGGGTCGAGCGGACCCGGGTCATCAGCATGGCGGGCGTTGCGCAAATTGAGCGTGCCTGAGCGGGTGAAGGCCTGCGCCGTGCGGCCGGAGCGGGTGGGTAGCACGCAGTCGAACATGTCGACGCCGCGTGCGACGGCGGCCACCAGATCGGACGGCTTGCCTACACCCATGAGATAACGCGGCCGATCTGCGGGCAGCAGCGGCTCCGTGGCGTCGAGGGTGGAGAGCATCAGCTCCGTCCCCTCGCCCACCGCCAGGCCGCCGATGGCGTAGCCGTCGAAACCGATGGCGATTAGCGCCTTGGCCGATTCCTCGCGCAAGCCCGGGTGAACGCCGCCCTGAACGATGCCGAACAGGCCATAACCCAGGCGCGGCGCGAAGGCATCCTTCGATCGCTTGGCCCAGCGCATCGACAGGCGCATCGAGGCCGCCGCCTGCTCTTCGGTCGCCGGATAGGGCGTGCACTCGTCGAAGCACATGGCGATGGTGGCGTCGAGCAGGTGCTGGATCCGGATCGAGCGCTCGGGGGTGAGCAAATGCTTAGAGCCGTCGAGATGCGACCGGAAGGTGACGCCCTCTTCGTTCAACTTCCGAAGTTCGGCCAGCGACATGACCTGGTAGCCGCCGGAATCGGTGAGGATCGGGCCCGGCCAGTTCATGAAGCGGTGCAGGCCGCCGAGCTTCGCCACCCGCTCGGCGCCCGGGCGCAGCATCAGGTGATAGGTGTTGCACAGCAGGATCTCGGCGCCCGTGGCGCGCACGTCCTCCGGCGTCATGGCTTTGACCGTCGCCGCCGTGCCCACCGGCATGAAGGTCGGTGTCTCGATGGTACCGTGCGCCGTGGTCAGGCTCCCACGCCGTGCCCGCCCGTCGCGTGTCTTCAGCTCGAAGCCCAGTGTCACGCGCGGCTCCCGTGCAGCAGGCAGCAGTCGCCGTAGGAGTAGAAGCGATATTCGTGGTGGATAGCGTGGGTGTAGGCCTGTTTCATGCGTTCGAGCCCGGCGAAGGCGGCAACCAGCATGAACAGGGTTGAGCGTGGCAGATGGAAGTTGGTCAGCAGCATGTCGACGGTACGGAACTTGAACCCTGGCGTGATGAAAATATCGGTCTCGCCCGACCAGGGGCGCAGGCCGCCGTCCTGACGGGAGACGGTTTCTAGCACCCGCAGCGCTGTCGTGCCGACGGAAACGATACGTCCGCCCCGACGCTGCGTGTTCTCTATGGCCGCGACCGTGTCAGCGCCGATCTCACCCCATTCGGCATGCATCTTGTGATCCGCGGTGTCGGCGACCTTCACCGGCAGGAAGGTCCCGGCTCCGACATGCAGGGTGACGGCGGTACGGGCGATGCCCGCCTTCTCCAGCGCGCCCAGAAGGCGCGGCGTGAAGTGGAACCCGGCGGTCGAGGCGGCGACCGCGCCGGGGCGGATGCCCCAGACGGTCTGGTAGTCGGCGACGTCGGCGGCGTCGGTCTCGGCCGTGCGCTTGATATAAGGCGGCAGAGGCATGTGGCCGTGGCGGTCGAGAGCGGCCATGAGCTCGGGCGGGGCCAGGCCGAAGCGCAGGGTTACCTCACCGCCCTCGCCCTTACGCAGAACCTCGGCCGAGAAGCCGGGCGCAAAGTCGATGACGTCGGCGGCCCGCAGCTTCTTGGCCGGCCGGGCGAAGGCGCGCCACACACCCTCTCCCTCGGCCTTGTGCAGGGTGATGCCGACGGAAGCAGCACCGCGCTTGCCGTAGAGCCGGGCCTTGATGACACGCGTGTCGTTGTAGACCAGCAAATCGCCCGGCCGCAGCAGACGCGGCAGGTCGGTGATGACGCGGTCGATCAGCGTCCTGCCGACCTCGAGCAGGCGGGCGGCGTCGCGGGGTGCGGCCGGGTGCTGGGCGATGCGCTCCGGCGGCAGCTCGAAATCGAACTCGGCGACTTTCATACCGTCCACTCGGCGGCGACGTAGGGATCGCTCTCCCGCCGGCCGGCAGCGAGCATGGCGAACTCCGCCGCCGGCATCAGGCGTTTCAGCGCCCACACCGCCATGGCCCGGACCA
>VGEI01000210.1 GCA_016869415.1 Alphaproteobacteria bacterium | reverse complement strand
GATCCACGGCAGCTCCCACATCTGGAAGGCGGGCCGCATGGAGATGAAGGTGATCGAGATGCCGGCGAGCGTGCCCAGCATGGCGGCGCGCGGGGTGTGCTTGCGCACCGTCGGCCCGACGAAGGCGCCGATCAGCACGATGACGCCGATGATCAGGCACCAGGCGAGGCCCGATTGCCAGGCGAGGAGCGGGTCCTTGGTCTTCAGATAGACCGGCAAAATGATCAGGAAGACGACAATGAACATGTGCGGCACGCTCGGCCCATAGGGCATGGCCGTGACGTCCGTGCGCCCCGTCTCCTTAGCCAGCCGATAGGCCAGGTAGGCGTAATAGATATTGCCTAGCGGCAGGGCGATGCCGAGTGCCGGCAGGATGCGGCCGAAGACGATGTCCGGCGGCAGCTGCACGACGCCGAGACACAGCCCGGTCAGCACGATGACGTTGAGGACGACGTTGGTGAACAAGCCGAAGAAGCCGTTCCAGTCGCCTGGCACCCACCATTTCACCTCGTAGGACGATGACGCTGCTGCCATGACATTTCCCCCCGATTACCGGCGCTTGCCGGAGATTGCCTTGATGAAGTCCTTCGATTGCCCCACCCAGCCGAAGATACCGCCTTGGGCCTTGATCATCTTCAGCGCCATGACCTGGAATTCAGGAAAATAGGAGGCCACGCAATCCTCCAGCACCAGGCAGTCGTAGCCCCGGTCGTTGGCTTCGCGCACCGTGGTCTGCACGCAGACCTCGGTGGTGACGCCGCACACCACCAGCTGCTTGATGCCGCGATGCTTGAGAATGGCGTCGAAATCGGTGGCGTAGAAGGCGCCTTTGCCCGGCTTGTCGAGCACGGGTTCGCCGGTCCGCGGCTTGAGCTCGTCGATGATGTCGTGGCCCTGAAGACGATCGAGGCTGCGGCCCACCGGCTGGCGGGCAGCGTTTCGATCTTCGGTTTTCCCCAAATCAGTCATGCCGCCGTACAGCTCGATTCATCGGCGTATGAGCTTGGAGGCGAGGCAGCCCCGTCTGCCGCCGCCGCGCGGCAGCTCGAAGCTCTGGCCGATACGCTGCGCGTGCTGGTCGCGAACCCGGGCGAGCCGCAGATTTAGCCTGGCTTGACGGGCCGGCCTCCGGCCCTGCATACAAACCGTTTGCCGCGGCGACGGCGACCGCGGGCGGCTCGATCGGCTGCCATCGGCGCTCTGGGGAAAGGATTCATGGCCGTCTCGACGCGTATCGTCCATAACCTCTATCGCGATTCCGTGTCGCTGATGCAGCTCTCCGACACGCTGGCCAAGCGCGCCGGTATCGCTGAGATCTCGGCAGTGATGGCGACGCCGGCCAATCTCGATCTGCTGCGCGAGGCGAAGCTTCTCGACGGCACGGTCAGTGCCGGGCCCAACGATCTGCTGATCGTCGCCCGCGGCGAGACAGCGGCAGTGAGCGCGGCACTCGACGAGGCGGAGGCCTCGCTGATGCGAGCGCCGGCGACCGGGGGCGACGGCACGGGTCCGGCCGAGAAGAAACTGCCGCACAGCCTGGCGGCAGCGGTGGCCGAGCGGCCGTCGGCCAACCTCGTGCTCATCTCGACGCCCGGCGAATATGCCGCGGCCGAGGCGCGCAAGGCGCTCAATCTCGGCCTCAACGTCATGGTGTTCAGCGACAATGTCGGCCTGGCGAGCGAGATCGCGCTCAAGCGCCTGGCCGACGAGCGCGGGTTGCTGGTCATGGGCCCGGATTGCGGCACGGCGATCATCAGCGGCGTGCCGTTGGGCTTTGCCAATGTGGTACGCCGCGGCGCGATCGGCGTCGTCGGCGCCTCGGGTACCGGCACGCAGCAGGTCACCTGCCTGGTCGACCGGCTGGGAGCCGGCATCTCGCACGCCATCGGCACGGGCGGGCGCGACCTGCATCACCATATCGGCGGCGCTTCCATGCTGCGCGGCCTCGCCCTGCTGGCGGCCGACCAGGAGACCAAGGTCATCGTCCTGGTGTCGAAGCCGCCCGCGCCGGAGGTCATGGAAAAGGTTCTTGCCGCCGCCGCCAAGGCCGGTAAGCCGGTGGTGGTGAATTTTCTCGGTGCTGACCCGGCGGCGATCAAGGGCCGCAATCTGTACGCTGCGGCGACGCTCGAAGATGCCGCGCATGCGGCTGTGTCCCTGCTCAAAGGCCGCAAGTCCCGGCCGGTGACGCGGATTCCGGCGGTACCGCGCGTCGCCTTCAAGAAGGGCCAGCGCTATGTGCGCGGTCTCTATAGCGGCGGCACCTTCGGCTACGAAGCCTCGCTGCTTCTGGGTGCAAAGCTGGGCGCGATCCGCTCGAATGTGGCGGTGCGGGAATCCGACGAGCACGACGATCCCTGGACGAGCCGCGGCCACACTATCGTCGACCTGGGCGACGACGTTTTCACCCGCGGCCGGCCGCATCCGATGATCGACCACCGCCTGCGCAACGAGCGTCTGGCCAAGGAAGCTGCCGACCCCGAAACCGCCGTAATCCTGCTCGACGTCGTGCTGGGTCATGGCGCCCATGCCGATCCGGCGGCGGCGATGACCCCGGCGATCCGCGAGGCGCACGAGACGGCGCGGCGGGCCGGACGGCGTCTCGCCATCGTCGGCTTCGTCTGCGGCACCCCCGGAGATCCGCAGGGGCTGAAACGGCAGGAAGACGCGCTGCGCAAGGCCGGCATGACGCTCTGCGCCAGCAACGCCGAGGCGGTGCGGCTGGTAGCGCGGCTGCTGCCCCGCGACAAAGCGCCGGCCAGGAAGAAAAGCAAGGCGACGAAAGGACGCAGGCGATGAGCGGGCTGCTTTCCCAGAAGCTCGAGGTCGTCAATCTCGGCCTGCCGTCCTTCGCCGCGGCCATCGCCGGGGCGGGCGGTAGTGTCACGCAAGTGGCCTGGGCGCCGCCGGCGGGCGGCGACCGCGCGGTCGGTGAGGCGCTGGCCAAGCTGATCGGCAACCCCGCCGTCGAGGCGGCGAACAAGAAGGCTTATGGACTGTACCTTGCCGCGCAGCCGCGTCTGGCCGGCGTCGGCATCGCGCGTGACGTGGTGCCGGGCGTCGACGGACGCGTCGTCCTGCACGCCGGCGCGCCGGTCGAATGGTCGCGCATGTGCGGACCGATGCAGGGCGGCATCTGTGGCGCCCTGGTCTACGAGGGCTGGGCTTCCGATCTCGAGGCGGCGCGTCAGCTCGCCGCTTCAGGCGCCGTCAAGTTCGATTCCTGCCACCATCACGGGGCCGTCGGCCCGATGGCCGGAATCCTCAGCCCGTCGATGCCGGTGTGGATCATCGACAATCCGGAGCACGGCAACAGGGCCTTTTCCACGCTCAACGAAGGCCTCGGCAAAGTGCTGCGCTACGGCGCCAACAGTCCGGAGGTTCTGGCGCGTCTCAAATGGTTCGAGACGACCTTGGCGCCTGCGTTGAAGGCGGCGCTGGCCATCACCGGGCCGATCGATCTCAAGCCGCTGATGGCCCAGGCCCTGCACATGGGCGACGAGATGCACAACCGCAACGTCGCGTCGTCGGCGCTGCTCTTCCGCAAGCTGGCGCCGGCAATGATGAAGTCCGGCATCGAGGCCGCAGACATTGCCGCCAGCATGGATTTCTTCACAGCCAACGATTTCTCCTTCCTCAACGTCTCCATGGCCGCCTGCAAGGCGATGATGGATGCCGCGCACGGCGTCGAAGGCAGCAGCCTGGTCACCACGATGGCGCGCAACGGCGTCGAGTTCGGTATCCGCGTCAGCGGTACGGGCAGCCAATGGTTCACCACGCCCGCGCCTCGGGTGAACGGCCTCTATTTCCCAGGCTATTCGATCGCCGATGCGGCTCCCGATCTCGGCGACAGCGCCATCACCGAGACCTGTGGCATCGGCGGCTTCGCCATGGCCTCGGCCCTGGCCATCGTCAAGTTCATCGGCGGTAAGCCGGATGAGGCGCTGGGCTACACGCGCGCCATGGCCGACATCACCCTCGGCCGGAATCCCTCCTTCACCCTGCCGGCGCTCAACTTCGCCGGATCGCCGGCGGGAATCGACATCCGCAAGGTGGTCGACACCGGGGTTGAGCCGGTGGTCAACACCGGTATCGCCCACAAGGATGCCGGCGTCGGCCAGATCGGTGCGGGTATCACCCGTGCCCCGCTACCCTGCTTCGCCAAGGCGGTCGAGGCGCTGGCCAGCCGGCTGTAAGCCTCAGGCCGGCCGCTTGAGCATGTCGTCGCGCGGGATCGCGACATAGTACGTCATGATCATGTCGACAGTGCTGCCGTCGGCCGCGAGCGGCAGTGCCAGGCGCTGCACCGCCAGGAAGTCGCGATTGGCGAAAGGCAGGTTGCGCTGCCAGTACTGCGGTGTGTGGTCGCGGACGAGTTGCGAATAGGCTGCGTGCAGCGGGCCGTAGGCATCCGCCTCCATGATCTCGTCGATATAGCGGCCGGTGTTGTCGGCACCCAGGGCCTGGGCGGCGCCGGTACCGACCAAGCGGAAGCGAAAGCGGAAATCGCCGTCCTGCCGGACGACGTCATAGAGCGCGATGTGCGGCAGCAGGCGGGGGATGTCGAGCGGATCGATATGCTGGCGCCCGGGCAGGCGGCCGAAGGGCGCTTTGCTCTGCCAGTAGGCAAAGAACGCATGGAACCGCGGGTCCTCGGCGTCGGCAGGTAGCGAGTGATCCGCAGCGGAAATCATGATGGGCGCGGCTGTTTAGCGGAACGCCGGCCGAGGCGTATATCCTACGAACGTAGGAGATGCAGGGCGGTCTCAAGCCCGAGCTCCATACGGCGAACGCTTCCGAATTTGCCGGAGTGCGGGGGGCCGGGCTGCCCCGCGCCCTGTTCGTATCGCCTTGTCGTCCGGCCCCGCGCCTCACTCCTCAGCCGCTTACTTTCTTGGTCCAGGTGACGAGATTGGTCATCAGCTCAGCGATGACTTTTTTTGTCATCTCGTCGGTCAGGTTCCCGGCCGCATCGAATTTGTTCTGCGCCTGGGCGATCAGCACCTCCGGCTTGTTCAACGGCCAGAGGTCGAGGAAGACGCACATCTGGCGCAGGTGAAACTGCGCCTTGACCGTGCCCCACAGCCCTTGCGTCGCGCCGATGATGGCGACCGGCTTCTTCTGCAGCGGCGGCCCCGGCGGTCGCGAGGCCCAGTCGATGGCGTTCTTGAGGATGCCGGAGATCGAGTAGTTGTATTCCGGAGTGGCCATGACGATGGCGTCAGCCGCGGTGATCTTGTCGCGGAAATCCTGAACCTCCGGCGGGTAGCCCTTCTCGCGGATATCATCGTTGTAGAGCGGGATGCTGGCGAGATCGTAGATCTCGAGCGCCGCCTCGGGCGGCGTCAGCCCTTGCGCCGCGCGCAGGGCCGCCCGGTTGTAGGAGTTCTTGCGCAGGCTGCCGGCAAAACCAAGGAACTTGAACGTCATCGCCACCTCACCGTTGGGTGGCGCAAGTTCTCCGGGGACCGTCGCGCCCTGTCAAGGCACCACGGGGAAACCATCAGTCCGTTAGAACGGCCGCCCGGCGCGGCTCTTGTAGGCCGGCAGCGACAGGCTCCAGACGATGGCCACAGCGCGGATGCCGAAGGTCAGGCCGCCGGCAATGGCGAGGCCGACGATATAGCCGATCCCCGCCGCGTGCAGCAGCACGTAGACCGTGGCCCCGGCCGCGGCCGCCGTGGCGTAGATCTCTTTCCTCAGGATCAACGGAATCTCCGCGCACAGCACGTCGCGAATGACGCCGCCGAAGGTGGCGGTGATAACGCCCGTTCCGGCGGCGATCAGGCCGGAGGCGCCCATGGCCAGCGCCTTGTCGGCACCGACCACGGTATAGAGGCCGAGGCCGATAGCGTCGGCCCAGAGCAGCCATTTCCAGCGCTGCCCAACATAAGGGGCGAGGAAGAACACGGCGACGGAGACCGCCAGGCAGATGCCGAGATACTCTGGGCGCTCCACCCAGAAGACCGGGCTGTAGCCCAGCACAAGGTCGCGCACCGTGCCGCCGCCGATGCCGGTGACCACGCCGATCAAGGCAAAGCCGCCGATATCCATCTCCTTGCGCGAGGCCGAAAGCGCGCCGGAGGCGGCGATCACCGCGACCGAGAAAAGGTCGAGCCAATAGAGCAGGGCGGGGAGGGAGGCCGAGTTCACGGCGCCGTGGTAACCGACGCCGGGGGCGCGGTCCAGTCTAAGCGCGGTCCTTGCGCTCCGCGCGGAGGAGGGCGCCGGGCACACCGAGTTTCATCAGCGCGTTGATGGTCACGCTGTGCAGCTGCTCGCCGGCGAGGGCGTTGAAGATCGCCGAGCGGGCGAGCGCGGCAGGGCTCAATCTCTGGGCAGGCTGCGGCGGCTCGGGTGCTGCGGCAACCACCGGCTTGGCGGCACCGTCGAACTTCGCGGCGTAGCTCTCGTAGATCTTCTTCACACTGAGCGCGCGGCCTGATTTGTCGTAGAAGGCGCCGCGATTGGCGGCTGCTGCTTCGGGCAGCAGCTCGGCGCCGCTGCGCTCGGGCGATTTCTGCAGGGCGCTGAGAAATTT
>VGEI01000209.1 GCA_016869415.1 Alphaproteobacteria bacterium | reverse complement strand
ACGCCGTTTGACAGCACACCGATTGCCAAGAACGCGGCCAACGCCATCACCACAGGCGGCGTGATCACCGTGGCTCCGGCCGGCTTCACGGGCGACGGGACCATCGCCGGTGAGATCCTGATCGACCCCACGACATGAAGCAGTCGACTCGAAGCTTAGTCGTGCGGTGCTAAAGTGCCGCGCACGGCAGCGCGAAATGCGAAAATAGCCGTAAAATGCTAAGACTTTCGGCATGGTCTCGATTCTCAAGCGAGCGGTCCACAGCTGGTCGCTGGGGCTCTCGCGCCCGGCGCCATTTGCCTGCCGGCCGGAGGCCAGCCGTGGCCGTCTGCATCGTGAGCCGGACAGCCGGCTGCGTAGCGCCTATCAGCGCGACCGTGACAGGGTCATCCACTCGACCGCCTTTCGCCGGCTGAAAGACAAGACTCAGGTCTTCGTCGCGCCTGAAGGCGATCACTACCGCACGCGCCTGACGCATTCGCTCGAAGTGGCGCAGGTCACGCGCTCGATCGCTCGCTGCCTCGGGGTCGACGAGGATCTCGCCGAGGCTTTGGCGCTGGCGCACGATCTCGGCCATACGCCCTTCGGCCATGCCGGCGAGGAGGCGCTCGACGAGGCGATGCGGGAGTGGGGCGGTTTCGACCACAATGCCCAGACGCTGCGTATCCTGACCAAGCTCGAGCAACGCTACGCCGAGTTTGACGGCCTCAACCTGACCTGGGAAACGTTGGAAGGTGTCGTCAAGCACAACGGCCCGCTGGTCGGGCGGCTGGTCGACCCGGCGAAGGCGAGGAAGCTGCCGGCCGCCATAACCGAGTATGCGGCGCAACACGACCTTGAGCTTCATACCTTCGCCGGTGCAGAAGCCCAGATCGCCGCGCTGTCGGATGACATCGCCTATAACAATCACGATATCGACGACGGGCTGCGGGCCGGGCTGTTCGGCATCGACGATCTGCGCCAGGTTTCGCTTGTCGGCCCGGTCCTGGCTGAAGTCGAGACCACGTATCCCGGCGTACCACGACCGCGGCTGATCGGCGAGACGATACGCCGGCTGATCGGCCTGATGGTCGAGGATGTCATCGCCGAGACGCGCCGGCGCCTCGAAACGTACCTGCCGCGCTCGGCGGCGGCGGTGCGCGCCCTGGACCAGCCGCTGGTCTCATTCTCGGAGCCGATGCGGGCCCAGGAGCGCGTCTTGCGCCAGTTCCTCGCCGAGCATATGTACCGCCACGAGCTCGTGCGCCGCTCAACCGACCGCGCGCGTGTAGTTGTAGGGGCGCTCTTCAACTGGTATCTAGACGCCCCTTCGACACGGTTACCGGCCGAGTGGCAGACGCGCCTGGGCAGCGACCCGGCGCGTACCGCGCGTCTTGTCGCCGACTACATTGCCGGCATGACGGATCGCTTTGCTCTTGACGAACATCGGCGCATTTTCGGAACTGATCCGGGACTATGAATCTCTACAGTTACTTCCGCGAGGAGATCACCTCTTCGCTGGCGGCACTGGCCGCTTCCGGCAAGCTTCCTTCCGGCCTCGACAGCGAGCGCGTGACGGCCGAGCCGCCGCGCGAGGCGGCGCACGGCGACGTCTCAACCAACGCTGCGCTGGTCATGGCGAAACCAGCCGGCATGAAGCCGCGCGATTTCGCTACCGTGCTGGCCGAGGCCCTCGGCAGCCGGGACGATGTTCTCAAGGTGGAGATTGCCGGGCCGGGCTTCGTCAATCTGCGTCTGCGGCCGGCCTTCTGGCACGAGCGTCTGGCGGAGATCCTGCGGGAGGGCGAACGTTACGGCGCGTCGACGCTGGGGCGGGGCCTTCCGGTGAACGTGGAATACGTCTCTGCCAACCCCACCGGGCCGATGCATGTTGGCCACGGCCGTGGCGCCGTGGTTGGCGACATCCTGGCAGCGTTGCTTGCGCGGATCGGCTATGCGGTGACGCGCGAGTATTACATCAACGACGCCGGCGCGCAGGTCGATGTGCTGGCTCGCTCGGCCTATCTGCGTTACCTGGAGGCGCTCGATGGAGCGAAGCGCGAGGTTCCTGAGGGCCTGTATCCCGGCGAATACCTGGTTCCAGTCGGGCAGGCCCTGAAGCAGCGTGATGGCGCCAGATGGCAAGGCAAGCCCGAAAGCGAATGGCTGGCGCCGGTGCGCGAGTTCGCCATCAACGCCATGATGGATCTGATCCGCGACGACCTGCAGGCACTGGGCGTGCGTCACGCCAGGTTCACCTCCGAGCGGCACGATGTGGTTGAGAAGCAGCGCGTGCAGCAGGTCGTCGACTCCCTGAAGGCGCGCGACCTCGTCTACACAGGCGTCCTGGAGCCGCCCAAGGGCATGAAGCCGGACGACTGGGAGCCGCGGCCGCAGATGCTTTTTCGCTCGACACAGTTCGGCGACGACGTCGACAGGCCACTACAGAAATCCGATGGCTCTTGGACCTATTTCGCCGCCGACATCGCCTATCACCTCGACAAGGTGGAGCGCGGCTTCAACCGGCAGATCGACGTCTGGGGAGCTGACCACGGCGGCTACGTCAAGCGCATGCAGGCGGCGGTGAAAGCAGTGAGCGGCGGCAAGGCGACGCTGGAGGTCAAGCTCTGCCAGCTGGTTAATTTGCTGGAGCGCGGAGAGCCGGTGAAGATGTCGAAACGGGCCGGCACTTTCGTGACCCTGCGCGACGTCATCGACCGGCTGGGCGAGGGCTCGTGGGCAGGGGCGGGGGCGGGTATCGTCCGTTTCATCATGCTGACCCGCAAGCACGACCAGCATCTCGACTTCGACTTCGCCAAAGCGACCGAGCAGTCGAAGGACAATCAGCTCTTCTACGTACAGTACGCTCATGCTCGTACGCGTTCGGCCTTCCGTCAGGCGAAGGAGGCGTTGCCGGATCTTGAGATAGACGATGTACGGCTGGGCCGGGTGAACTTCGCGGCACTGGCGCACGAGGACGAGATCGGGCTGATCAAGACGCTGGCCGGCTGGCCGCGGTTGCTCGAAGGAGCGGCAGAGTCGGGGGAGCCGCATCGCGTCGCCTTTTATCTCTACGAACTGGCGTCGGCCTTTCACGCGTTGTGGACCCGGGGAAAAGAGGAACCCGCCTTGCGTTTTGTCGTCGCCGATAACCGTGAGCTGACGCTGGCTCGCTTGTCGCTGGTGCGCGCGGTCGGCATGGTGATCGCGTCGGGGCTGCGTCTGATCGGTGTCGAGCCGGTTGAGGAGATGCGCTGATGCCGCCCGAAGAAACCAGACCCCTGGGAGATCCGAACGCGGGCGGGCCGATCGTCGGTCCGGGCGAACGCATGCCCGAGGTCGCGCCACGCCGTCGTCCGTTGCTCGTGCGCTTGCTGCCCATCATGATCGTGGTCGTCGCGCTTGGCGGCTTCGGCGGCATCGTCGGCTATTACTACCTGGCCGGTAGCGCCGGAGGCAGCACGGCAGAAGCCGTAACGCCGCTGATCAAGGCGGATCAGCGCCCCGTCCGCGTGCGGCCGGAGAATCCTGGCGGCATGGAGGTTCCGCATCAGGATAAGGAGATCTACGATCGCCTCGGCAATCGTGGCGTGCCGCCGGCAGCCGCGGAGCGCCTGCTGCCGCCGCCCGAGGCGCCTATGGCTCGGCCGCAGGGAGCTATGCCCGCTGGCGGCGCGATGGCCTCCGCACCTGCCAACACCATGACTGCCGCACCACCAAGGCCGGCCGGGACGCCGCCGCCCCTGCAGCCCAATGTGCCGCCGCCACCCGATGTCTCGCCGCCGCCACCCAGTGCCGTTGTTTCGCAGGCGGTGATCCCACCGCCGGCCACGGCTGCGGCGCCGCTGCCGACACAGCGCCCGCCGGTAACCACGCCGCCACCCGCGTCCTTCGCGGGCGCAGTGCCGGCTGCGACGCCGTCGCGTCCCGGCGCCTCGCGCGTCGTGCTGGCCTCAGTCCAATCGGAGAGCGATGCCCAGCGCGAGTGGCAGCGCCTGCAGCGCGCCCACAGCGACGCTCTGTCCGGACTGGCGCCTGAGTTCGTGCGCACCGATCTCGGCGATCGTGGGGTGTTCTGGCGGATCTATGTCGGGCCGGCCGAAGCCGCGCCCGATGCCCAGGCGCGCTGCGCGGCGCTCAAGCAGCGCCAGGTCAACTGCTTCGTCGCGCGTCCTTAAGCCGGAAATCTGCTGTTCCCGTGCCGCTTCCCGCCATCTTTGGCTTTCTTGGTCCGACGCTCGCACCGGAGGAGCGCGAGCTGTTCCGCGCCACCGATCCGCTCGGCTTCATCCTGTTCGGCCGGAATATCGTCGACCCAGAGCAAGTACGAACGCTGGTTAGCGATCTGCGCGTGGCTGTCGGCCGCGCCGACGCGCCAGTACTCATCGACCAGGAAGGTGGGCGCGTGGCTCGGCTCAAGCCGCCGCACTGGCGCGCAGCACCGCCAGCGGGAAGAATCGGCGCTATTGCCGCCCAGCGCGGCCTCGAACATGCCTGTGAGGCGGCCCGGCTCAACAGCCGGCTGCTGGCCGACGACCTGAGTTCGTTGGGAATCGACGTCGATTGCGCACCTGTGGCCGACGTACCGATCCCGGAGGCCCACGAGATCATCGGCGACCGCGCCTATTCGAGTGACGCGTTCCTCGTCGGCAAGATCGCCCGCGCGGCGGCCGAAGGTCTGCTCGAAGGCGGCGTGCTGCCGGTGATCAAGCACATTCCCGGCCATGGACGGGCCCTGGCCGACAGCCATGAGGATCTGCCTGTCGTCGAAGATCGTCGAGAGGCCCTCGATGGCAGTGATTTCGCACCCTTCCGGGCGCTGGCCGACATGCCTTGGGCAATGACCGCGCATGTCGTCTACACCGCCATCGACGCTGAGCACCCGGCGACTACCTCGCCGCGGGTGATTTCGGAGATCATCCGCAGTCATATCGGCTTCAAGGGCGTGTTGGTCTCCGACGATCTCTCGATGAATGCGCTCGACGGCGATCTGGCCTCGCGCGCCCGCGCGGCGATCGGCGCAGGCTGCGATTTGGCTCTGCATTGCACCGGCATCTACGACGAGATCAGAGAGGTGGCTGAGGCGCTGACGCCGATCAACGATGAGCTGGCCGGCCGCTTGTTTCAGGCCCGGTCTATGGCTCTGAAACCGGCGCCCTTCGACCGCAAGGCAGCGACCGCACGTCTGCGGGAACTGCTGGGCGAGGGCCCGTGATCGGCCAGATCATCGAAGCGATCTCGGTCTGGGCGCTTCCGCTGCTTCTGGCCATCACCTTGCACGAGGCGGCGCACGGCTTTGCCGCCTATGTCTTCGGCGACGACACGGCTCGGCGCCTGGGGCGCATGTCGCTCAACCCCATCCGCCACATCGACCCGTTCGGCACTGTGCTGATGCCAGCGCTCCTGCTCCTTGCCAAGGCACCGTTTCTCTTCGGCTACGCCAAGCCGGTTCCGGTGAATTTCGGCCGCTTGAACCGTCCGCGCCGCGACATGGTCTGGGTGGCGCTGGCTGGTCCGGGCATGAATATGGCGCTGGCTGTGCTTGCCGCCTTGCTGTATCACGGCATCGGCTTGCTGCCATCCGGAGTCGAGGAATGGGCGGCCGCTAACTTAAGAAATACGGTCTATATCAACGTGCTACTGGCCGTTTTTAATATGCTCCCGATACCGCCTCTCGACGGCGGCCGGGTAGCGGTTGGCCTGCTTCCCGACCGTCTGGCCTTCCCCTTGGCGCGGCTCGAGCGGACAGGGATTTTCCTGGTTCTCGGCCTGCTGTTTCTGCTGCCGATGGTAGGCGATCTGCTCGGGTTCGATCTCAACTTGTTCGGCTGGCTGATCGGTCGCCCCACCATGGCGGTCATCGACCTGATTGCCGCCCTCACGGGGCACGGCTCATGACCGCCGAAGCCGCCGCTTTCGAAGCCGATAGTGGCGCGCCGCTCGGCGCCCCCGAGGACGCGTTGCGCCTCGACCTGGACGGCTACGAAGGGCCGATTGACGTCCTGCTGACGCTGGCGCGCGACCAGAAGGTCGATCTCAAGCAGATTTCGATCCTCAAGCTCGCCGATCAATACCTCGCCTTCATCGAGCAGGTGAAGGCGCGCGCCGAGCGTTTCAGCCTGGAGATTGCCGCCGACTATCTCGTCATGGCGGCGTGGCTTGCCTTCCTCAAATCGCGCCTTCTACTGCCGGCGCCGCCGGAAGTGGCGGCCCTGGAGCCCACGCCGGCCGAGATGGCCGCGGCGTTGTCGTTCCAGCTGCGGCGTCTGCAGGCGATGCAGGAGGCGGGCACGCGGCTGATGGCCCGGGCGCTGCTCGGGCGCGATGTCTTCCCGCGCGGCAATCCCGACGGTTTGCGGACCGTGAGCAAGCCGCAATGGGACGTGAATCTATACGAGTTGCTCAAGTCCTACGGCGACTACCGCAACCGGGTAGATCGTCGCAGCGTCCTCGAGATCGCTCCGACGGAGCTCTTCTCGATGGAGGCGGCGCTGGAGCGGATGAGCGCCATGCTCGGACGGTTGCCCGATTGGGCGACCCTGCAGACCTTCCTTCCCCAGGGATTGCAGGGGATTGTCGGCCGTTCTGCACTC
>VGEI01000208.1 GCA_016869415.1 Alphaproteobacteria bacterium | reverse complement strand
GCCCCCTGGGTCGAAAACGACCAGATCCCACGCGTTGCCGCCATGCTCGAGCCCGAGGACCGTGCTCGTATCGACGCCGAGGTCGAGAAGCGCGTCGCGGCCTCCATCTCATTCGCCGAGAAGAGCCCGTTCCCGCCGGCGAAGGAGCTGATGACCCATGTCTACGCCTAAGGGTGGGCCGGACGCCGCCGGCAACACCGGCGGCCGGGTCCTGAAATACGTCGATGCGCTGCGCGAGGCCGTCGACCAGGAGATGACCCGTGACGAGAAAGTCTTCGTCATGGGCCTCGACGTCGACGATCACAAGGCGTTGCAGGGCTCGACTCGCGGCCTGCTCCAGAAATTCGGGCCAGAGCGCATCTTTACGACACCGCTGGCCGAGGACGCGATGACCGGTGCCGCCATCGGCGCCGCCATGGCGGGCCTGCGGCCTATCCATGTGCATATCCGCATGGACTTCCTCATGCTGAGCATGAACCAGCTGATCAACATGGCGGCCAAGGCCCACTACATGTACGGCGGCAACATCAAGGTGCCGCTGGTCGTGCGTTCAATCATCGGCAAGTCCTGGGGCCAGGGCCCGCAGCACAGCCAGGGCCTCTATTCCACGTTCATGCACTTTCCCGGTCTGAAGGTCGTGGCGCCGTCCAACGCCCATGACGCCAAGGGCTGCATGCTCTCGGCGATCCGCGACGACAATCCGGTGATGTTCGTCGAACATCGCCTGCTCTACCCGACCGAAGCCTTCGTGCCCGAGGAACAGTTCGAGCTGCCTCCCGGCAAATCGCGCGTGGCGATGCCGGGCGACGACGTGACACTTGTCGGCGTCTCCAACATGGTGGTCGAATGCTTGCGGGCGCGCGAGCTGCTGGCCGATGCCGGCGTCTCGGCCGAAGTCATCGACCCGATCTGGCTCTCGCCGCTCGACACCGACACCATCGTCAGGTCGGTGAGAAAGACGCGCCGGCTGATCGTCGTCGACAATGGCTGGACGATGTGCGGCGCCGGCTCAGAGATCGCGGCTCGTGTCGCCGAGGCGTTGGGTCCAGAGGGCAAGTTCCAGGTCGAACGCATAGGCTTTGCACCCACGATCTGCCCGACCTCGCCCTCGATCGAGGAGCAGTTCTATCCCAACCCGGCGCGCATCGCGCAAGCCGCGCACAGGATGGTCAAGCCGAAGGCCGGCGAGTGGACACCCGATCCCGACCGCGCCATCCTTGCCTATCAGCGCCAGTTCCGCGGCCCGTTCTGAGGCGCCATAGCCAGACAAGTTCAGGGGTTTCGATGTTCTATTCGCTCGCAGCGCCCTCCTGGGGGCCCGAGGAGATCAAGGCTATCGAACGTGTCGTCGACAGCGGCATGTTCACCATGGGCGAGAACGTCGCCAGGTTCGAAGAGGCCTTCGCCGGATACTTCGGCATGAAGTACGGCGTGATGGTCAATTCAGGCTCCTCGGCCAATCTCGTGGCTGTCGCCACGCTGTTCTACAAGAAGCACCGCCCGCTGCAGCGCGGCGACGAGGTCATCGTCCCGGCCATCTCGTGGGCGACGACCTATCATCCGCTCCACCAGTACGGGCTCCGGCTCAAGTTCGTGGACGTGGAGCTCGACACGCTCAACGCCGATGTGTCGCAGATCGAGAAGGCCATCACCCCGCGCACCCGCATGATCGTGGCCGTCAGCATCCTCGGCAATCCCGCAGCACTCGACGCCATGCGCAAGCTTGCGGATAAACACGGCCTCTATTTCATGGAGGATAATTGCGAGTCTATGGACGCCGAGCTTGCTGGCCGCAAGACCGGTACCTTCGGCGATCTCAACACTTACAGCTTCTTCTTCTCGCACCACATCTCAACCATGGAAGGCGGCATCGTTCTGACGAACGACAAGGAGCTCTTCCACATCCTGCGCGCCATGCGCAACCATGGCTGGACGCGCGACGTGCCCGCCGACACCACGATCTTCGAGAAGAAGGATAGCGACTTCTACGAAGCCTACCGCTTCATCCTGCCGGGTTACAACGTGCGGCCCATCGAGCTCTCGGGCGCGGTGGGCCTCGAGCAGCTCAAGAAGCTGCCGTCCATGACGGCCCAGCGCCGCCAGAACATGGCGCGCTTCCAGAAACGCTTCGCCGGCGACGATCGCTTCATTATCCAGCGCGAGAACGGCAAGAGCTCGAGCTTCTCTTTCACCATCATCCTCAACCCCAAGCGCAACATCGACCGCAAGCGGGTGTTCGAGCATCTGAAGAAGGCCGATATCGGCTATCGCATCATCACCGGCGGCAACTTCCTGCGCCACGACGTCATCAAGTACTACGACTACGAAGTGATCGGAGGCGCCACACCCAACGCCGATATCGCCCACGATTACGGCTTCTTCGTCGGCAACGCGCCCGTCGACCTGTCCAAGCAGATCGACACGCTGCGCGAGGTTCTCGACCGCGCCTGCAACTAAGAACGAACCGCCCGGAACTCCCCATGGCCCAGACCTACTCGATCCTCATTACCGGTGGCGCCGGCTATCTCGGCTCCGTCCTGACGCCGCATCTGCTGGCCGCCGGCCACAAGGTGACGGTGCTCGACAATTTCATGCACCGGCAGAATTCGCTCAATCAGCTCTGCGCCGATCCGAATTTCGACGTCGTGCGCGGCGACTGCCGAGACGAAAAAGTCATCAAGCCTCTGCTGGCTAAGGCTGACGTCGTCATCCCCATGGCGGCCATCGTCGGCGCCCCAGCCTGCAATTCCGACCAGGCCGCCTGCATCAGCACCAACCGCGAGGCGGTGGCGACGCTGGCCAGGCTCTCCTCGATCAGCCAGCGCATCCTCATCCCGACCACTAACAGCGGCTATGGCGTCGGGCAGAAAGACAAGTTCTGTACCGAGGAGACGCCGATCAACCCGATCTCCCTCTACGGCACCACCAAGATGGACGCCGAGAAGATCGTCCTCGACCGCGGCAACGGCATCAGCTTCCGCCTGGCGACGGTCTTCGGCATGTCGCCGCGCATGCGCATGGACCTGCTGGTCAACGATTTCGTCTATCGCGCCATCACCGACCGCGCCGTGATGCTCTTCGAACCGCACTTCAAGCGCAACTACATCCATGTGCGCGACGTGGCCCGCGCCTTCCACCATGGCATCAACAATTTTGACACGATGAAGCAGCAGGGTGTCTTCAATGTCGGCCTGTCAGACGCAAACATCTCCAAGTGGGAGCTCTGCCAGGTGATCCACAAGCAGCTCCCGGCTTTCGTCTTCCAGGAAGCGCCGATCGGCGAGGACCCAGACAAGCGCGACTACATCGTCTCCAACGAGCGCATCGAGCGCACCGGCTATAAGCCGGAGTTCTCGCTCGATCGAGGTATTGCGGAGCTGATCAAGGGCTACCGCATGATGCGGCCGAATCCCTACACCAACCTCTGAAGCGGCCTAGACTTGCGGCCAGGCGGGGCGGCGCGCAACTTTCTGCCGCGGCGGCGCGCCCGACTGAAATATCGCGGATTTCAGTGAGATAGGGCTTGGATGCCGAGCCTCCAGGCCCTATGTTCCGGCCTTCCGCTGGAGGCACGTACGCGTCTCTCGAGTGAGATGCGTCATTGATGCAGCCCTGATCCAAGCAGGCTTGGGCTGCCTCCGGTTTCGGGCGTTTCTTCCTCTTCGACCTCCTCCGCTTCCGACCGGCATTCAGGGCCGCCCGGTCGACTGACTCATCGCGGCCCGAGGAAGAACGATTCCATGTCTTTTGCGACTCTCGCCCTCCACCCGCTCGTGCTCAAAGCCCTCGACGTCGAGGGCTACAGCGAGGCGACGCCCGTTCAGGCCGCCGCCATTCCGCCCGCCCTGGAGGGCCAGGACATTCTCGCCACCGCCGCCACCGGCACCGGCAAGACGGCCGCCTTCGTGCTGCCTGCCCTAACCCGCATCGCCTCCACGCCCAAGACCAACCCGTCCGGCGCGCCGCGCGTGCTGGTGCTCGCACCCACGCGCGAGCTGGCGGCGCAAGTCACTCAGGCAGTGCGCAAGCACGGACGGTTCATGCGCGTCAGCAGCGCCGATATCGTCGGCGGCATGCCCTATCGGGACCAATTGCGCTGGCTGTCCAAGCCGCTCGACGTCGTGGTCGCAACACCCGGCCGCCTCATCGATCATCTGCAGCGCGGGCGGCTGGACCTCGGCAAGGTCGAGGTGCTGGTCCTCGACGAAGCCGACCGCATGCTCGACATGGGCTTCGCGGAGGACGTCGATGCCATCGCCCGCGCCTGCAGCCCGAATCGCCAGACGTTGCTGTTCACCGCGACGCTCGACAAGCGCATGGCCGGTGTCGCCGCCAGGCTGCTCAAGAGCCCCGTGCGCGTGGCCGTCGACCGGGCAACCTCCTCGGCCGATATCGAGCAGCGCCTCTATTTCACCAATCACGTCGGCCACAAGCGCCGGCTGCTCGAGCACTTTGCTGCCGCGGCCGAGGTCAGCAAGGCCATCGTCTTCGTCGCCACCAAGCGCGATTGCGACAATCTCGCCCAGGATCTGAACCGGTCCGGACACCGCGCCGCGGCACTGCATGGCGACATGCACCAGCGCGAGCGCAACCGCACGCTCCAGCAGCTGAAGACCGGCGATCTCCGCCTTCTCGTAGCCACCGACGTCGCCTCACGCGGCATCGACGTACGCGATATCTCGCACGTCATCAATTTCGACCTGCCGCGCGGCGCGGAAGACTATGTCCACCGCATCGGCCGCACCGGCCGGGCGGGCGCCACAGGCATCGCCATGTCTTTCGTCGGTGCCGCCGAGCGAGGCCTGATCCGCAACATCGAGCGTCTGACGCGCGTGCCGATCGCGGTCCATGTCGTGCCCGGCCTGGAGCCGAGCCCAATGGCGAACCACCGCCCTGCCGGCCGGCCGGAGTTTCGCCACGGCCGCCCGCATGGACGGCCGAACCATCATCACGCGGGGCAGCAGCCGGAGGGCGAGGCCCGTCCGGCACGCTCACATCCGGGCAAGCCCCACGCGGCAAAGCCTTGGGTGAAGAGACAAAAGCTGAATCGCGACAAGGGCCGTCCCGTCTGGGCTAACACCGGCACCCGTCCGCGCTGAACGGCGTCAGATCTTACGGCTATCGATTGCCCAGTGCAGCAGCGCCTGGCGCTGACGTCGGCGGCAGGTCAGGTCGCGCGCCGCGCAATTGCGATGGATCTGCGCAACGTGACGCCAGATTGCCTTCCAGCGCTTGATCTGCCGGCGATCCTCCTCGGGCATCCGCCTGCCCATGAAGTAGCGGCAATACCACTGGAACCAGCCGCGCGGGTCGTCGGGATGGATCCAGCCCTTGCGGCGCCACTCCGAGAGCGGCTGGCTGGCATCGACGCCGAAAAAATTAAGAGACTTGTCTGAGCCCTCCGGCGAGAGCTTGGCGCCCTTGAACCAGCCGGGTGGAAACTCCCGCCGGCAATCGGTCATGTACTTGCCGCCGAAGACGCCGAGCTTCAGCATCTGCCCGGGCGTCAGGCTGGGGCGAAACTCCGGATCGAAGTTACGTCCAGCTGGCTCGCTCAACACATAGCGATAGCCCTTCTGCATCCTGTCGTTTACCGAAACCGTCTTCTTCATTCCCGTACCCAAGATTGGCAGCCTGCCGGCCTGTCGATATCATCGCACGAACGAGTCGAATCTACGGAAAACCGATGCCTTTGGATGACAGCGGCTGGAGCGGTGGCGGTGGCGGCGGTGGACGCGCGCCGTCCCGCAATGTAATGGGCGGAACGCTCGAGGCCTGCTCGCTCAGCCCGATGACCGGCTTCTTCCGCAACGGCTGTTGCGACACGTCGCGCGAGGATGTTGGTAGCCACACGGTCTGCGTGGTGATGACCAGGGAGTTCCTGGCCTTCTCCAAACAGGCCGGCAACGACCTCTCGACACCGATGCCGGAATACGGTTTCCCCGGATTGAAACCCGGCGACCGCTGGTGCCTGTGCGCGCCTCGCTGGCAAGAGGCGTTGGACGCCAACAGTGCACCGCGCGTCGTGCTACGCGCCACTCACGAGGGCGCGCTGCAGTACTGCGAGCTCGTCGATCTCAAGAGATACGCGATCGACCTGTCGTAGCTACGCAGGAACCGCCGCCCCGATGCGCCTGTAGATGAGTTCCGGCGCCGGCGCTGCACTCTCGCACTCGGCGCTCGCCACCAGCGCCGGGTGATGCCCCGAGAACTCGCAGGCCGGATCGACGGCATCCAGGTCGCCAGTGAGGGCGAAGGCCTGGCAGCGGCAGCCGCCCCAATCGGTCTCGCGCCGGTCGCAGGAGCGGCAGGGCTCGGGCATCCAGCCCGTGCCGCGGAATCTCTCGAACGCCGCCGAGCCGTACCAGATCTCCCGCAACCCGCGGTCCTTCACGTTCTCAAATCTCATCCCCAGCAGCGTCGAGGCCGCGTGGCAGGGCAGCACATAGCCGGAAGGCGAGACATTGAAAAAGCGGCGCCCCCAGCCGCCCATGCAGGCTTTGGGCCGGCGGGCGTAGTAGTCCGGCACGACATAGTCGATCACCAGAGTGCCCTTGAGCCGCGCTCGTGCAGAG
>VGEI01000207.1 GCA_016869415.1 Alphaproteobacteria bacterium | reverse complement strand
CCCAGCCGAGCAGCGGCACGAGCGCGCAGTCGATGAGCGCGACGAGCGCGGGCGGCAGCCACGGCGAGCTGATGACCGCGACGCGTCCGGCGAGCCACAGCGCCGCGAGCGCGGCGAGCCGCGCCCCGCTCACCTCGCGCGCCCCCGCCCAGCTCGGCAGCGCGGTGAGCAGGACGCCGCACACCAGGGCGGCGGCGAATCCGAACAGCATCTCGTGGGGGTGCCAGTGCGGCTGCGGCCAGAGGTAGCCGAGCGCGAGCGCGACCGGCCCGTACGCCGCGCCGAGGAGGAAGAACGGCCGGAAGCCGCTGGAGAAAAGTGCGGCGCCTATGCGCAGATCCCTAGGGATAGAATTTCCTTCCCATCCGCGCCGCACGATGCCGGCGTTTGCGGCCGGATCTGGGCCGGTGAGCGCAGCGTGGGTGCCACAATTGGTCATGCGCTTGGTTTTGAGCCGTCGAACAGGGGCGTTATGGCAAATAAGCCCAGGCCGCGCATCGGTCTAGCGGTCCGGCTCCACGGGATCGACGTACGGGAAGCGCGCCTTAGACTTGGTGTGCGTCGGCCCGGTCCCGGCCGAACCGCGGACATAGCGCTTCGATTCATCGACGAACGGCTGGTACGCCCAGTTGGGATACCTGCCGGAACGTGCCGCCGCTTCGGCGATGAACAGGCGGCGCTTCTGGCTGGCGAGGATACGCGCATGCACTTCGTCGGGATCCCAGTCCTGCACGAGGCGCGCATGCATGCGCTGCTGCACCGCCGCCAAATCGGCGCTGCCCGCAAGATCGTGCAACTCGTCGGCATCGGCGGCGAGGTCGAACAGCATCGGCGCCAGCCCGCGCGTGTAGATGTACTTGTAACGCCCCTGCCTCAGCATGCGGGAAGCGGCGCACACACCTTCCGAGCTGTACTCCGAGATCACGCATCGGTCCAAGCCGGCGTCCGCACCGCTAAGCAGGGGGAGCAGGCTGTGGCCGTCCAGCGGGTCGACCGGGGTCGGCGGACTTCCTTCGGCGGCCACCTCAAGGAACGTGGGCAGCAGATCCACCAGGGATACGTGCGCGGCGACCCTGCGGGGCGCGAACCGCTTCGGCATGGAAACGATCAGCGGCACGCGCGCCGACCACTCGTAGAACGTCTGCTTGTACCACATGCCGCGCTCACCGAGCATCTCGCCGTGGTCCACCGCAAAAACCACCAGCGTGTCGTCGCGCAGCCCCGTCTCTTCGAGCGTGCGCACGATGCGGCCGACCTTATCGTCGACATAGCCGATCATGCCGTAGTAGGCGCGCCGCGCATTCAACACCCGGCTCTCGCTCATGTCGTGCCGGTCCTGCGCATGGGCCACGTACAGCCAGCGGCTGTGTTCGTCGAGCGCGTCGTACGGAATCGGCGCCACCCGCGGCAGGTCGATCGTGGTGTTGTCGTAGAGATCCCAGTGCTTCTGAGAGGCGACGAAGGGAGGGTGCGGGTGGGTAAAGGAAATCGTCAGGAAAAACGGCTGCGCCTCCGGCGCGCGCGCCAGATCGTAGAGGCGCTGTATGCCGTGATACTCGACTTCGTCGTCGTAGTCGATCTGCAGGCTGCGAATGCACGGACCCGCCTCCACCACGCCGCGCATGCTCACCCCCGTGGGCCGGAACTCCGGCCCCTTCCGCCAATCGGGAGTCCAGCCGAAATCCGCCGGGTAGACGTCGGTGGTCAGCCGCTCCTCGTAGCCGTGCAGCTGGTCCGGGCCGATGAAATGCATCTTTCCGCACAGGATGGTTCGGTAGCCGGCATGGCGCAGGTAGTGCGCCATGGTGGGAATCGACGCCGGAAACTCCGCGCCATTGTCGTACGCCTCGATGGCATGCGGCAGGCGGCCCGACAGCATCGAGAACCGCGACGGCGCGCAGATCGGGAAGTTGCAGTAGGCACTGTCGAATACCACGCCCTCCTGCGCCAGGCGCGAGAGATGCGGCGCCTTGACCACGCGATGGCCGTACACCGGCAGCGCCGGCGCGGCCAGCTGGTCGGCCATCACCAGAAGGATGTTCGGTTGCCGGCGCACGCCAGCCTGGCTCATCAGAAACTGGGCCAGCGAAGCATGTTCGCGATGCGCCGGATGAAGGCCAGGCGCCGGGGCGTAAAGGGCGGGGCGAAGAATTTCTCGGAGCGGATCGCGCCGCCCGTGAGCACGCTGCGCTCATGCGAGAAGGCCTTGAAGCCGAAATAGCCATGGCAATTGCCGATGCCCGAATTATTCACGCCGCCGAAGGGTAGATTGCCGTGCGCGTAGTGGATGACGCAATGGTTCACGCAGGCGCCTCCCGAGCTGGTATGCCGCAGAACGCGCTCTGTGCGGGCGCTGTCGCGGCTGTAGACGTAGAGCGCAAGCGGTTTGGGGCCGGCATTGATCTGGCGAACCACTGCATCGAGATCCGTGAACTCCAGGATGGGCAGCAAAGGCCCAAAGATCTCCTCTTGCAGGATGCGCGAATCAAATTCAACGCCCTCAAGCAGCGTGGGGGCTACGAAATTCGACGTCTCGTCGACTTGCCCGCCCACCAGCACTCTTGCTCCGCGGGAGGTGGCATCATCCAGAATCCGCTTGAGGCGCTGCGTATGCCGGGCATTCACGATTCGGGTGAGATCCCGGTTGCCCGCGCGCTCATTCGCCTGGCCATAGAGTTTGTCCAGGGCCTTGAGACACGCCTGCACGAAGGCGGCTTTGACGCCTGCATGCACGTACACGTGGTCGGGCGCGATGCAGGTTTGCCCGCTGTTGATGAACTTCCCCCACATCAGGTTCTCGGCGGCCATGGCCACGTCCGCGCTCTCATCCACGATCGAGGGCGATTTTCCGCCCAGTTCCAGGGTCACGCTGGTCAGATGTTTCGCCGCCGCCGCCATCACGAGCTTGCCCACGGCGGGCGAGCCGGTGAAGAAGATGTGATCAAAAGGCAGGGCCAGGAGCGCCTGCGAAGTGGCCTGGGCACCCTCAAAAAGCGTGACTTCAGTGGGGTCAAATACGGCGGCGATGATTTTCCCCACCAGCTTGGAAACGGCAGGGGTCATCTCCGAGGGCTTGAGGATCGCCGTATTGCCTGCGCCGATGGCGCAGACCAAGGGGCCAAGGCAGAGGTTCAAGGGATAGTTCCAGGGTGAGATAATCAACACACGGCCACGCGGCTGGTAGTGAATACGCGCCTTCAGGCCCAGCGTGGTGACGGTCGGCCACACGCGCTTGGGTTTCATCCAAGCCTTGAGGTCTCCGATCACATGGCGCATTTCGTCCAGCACGGGTATCAGCTCGGTGGCCTCCACTTCCGCCTGGCTCTTTCGCATGTCTTGCGCAAAAGCGCCATACAAGGCTTCTCGCTGCGCCAGCAGGGCCTCGCGCAGGGCCTTGATGCGGGCGACGCGTTGCGCGGCCGTGGAGCTGCGCAGGGCCAGCGCTTTGGCGCCTTGTGCCTCGAAAGCGGCCTGGAGTCGCTCGGGCGGCGTGTCAAACACCTGGTCAACCAGCCCGGCGGCACCGGCGATCGGCATCATGCGCATATCGCGGCCGCTCATGATCGATCAGCCACCGAGGCGGCGGTCGCGCCAGGGGCACCCTGGGATCCAAGGGCACCGGTGCCCACTGTCTGGCGCACCCAACCCGCGTACAGCCACAAACCCAGGGCCAGTCCGACATGCAGCACATCGCCGGGGGCGAGCGGTCCAAGGTTTCGCTTGGCCGCGAAGCCGACCAGCGCCAGCAGCATGCACGCGGCCGCTGCGGCGCCCCACCATTGCCGCCGCAGCGAACTGGCCAAGCCCATCGCAACCACGGCCAGCAGCGCGCACACCGAGGGCCACAGCTTGATTCCTCCCACCACCGCCACGAGTACGCACATCACCGCCGCAGCGACGCCGAAAATCCAGGCATAGCGCCGTTCGCGCGCGACCACACCGTCGGGCCAGACCATCGCCACACCCAAGAGCGGCAGGCCGACGCCGGCGGCGAACATCGACATCGACTGGTGCAGCTCTGGCAAGGGCAGCAACCCGGAAAACTTCAGCGTGCCCAGCACCGCGGCCGCGGCCAGCAAGGCCGCTCCCAGGCGCAGCGCGGGCAGCGCACGCCCGGGACCCCAGGCTGCCCACAGGGCGACGCCGGCCAGCACGCCGTCCAGCAGCGCTTGCTGGTTCATGCGGGTACCCCTGTTACCTCTCCGCCATCCCCGCCGGCGGATTGGGACCCCTGGCGTTGCTCGACGTGCACCTTGTAGAGCAAGAACGCGCTCACCGCCAGGCACAGCACCGCCAGTGCCTGGAAGGCGGGCGCGATGGGTGCAAACCAGAAATTCGCTGCCAGCGCGCCGAACACCACCACCACGCGCGCGAGCTCCAGCGGCACGCCCAGACGCTGGTGTGACATCAGCCCGCTCAGGCCCAGGGTGGCCAGCACATTCACCAGGCCATAGGTCACACGCTCGGGCACGCTCAGGGTGTTGGCCACCGCCAGCCAATGCATCGCCAGCACGTAGACGACACCGCAGCCGAGCACGCAGTACGCGCGCTGCCAAGGCCCGCACGTCGTCTGGAACTTGCGCAGATCGACCGCTGGATGCGGCAGCATGCCCTGCGGAGTCCAGCCCGGCGGCGCGAAGACGCTTTGCAGCTTGTTCTTCCAACCGCCGAAGTGAAACGCGTTGCGCACGATGCTGACGTAGTGGACGAAGTTGGTCCACACCGGGTTCCAGCTGTTGACGGGCGTGATCGTGCCGTAGATCACCGGCTCATCCTCGCGCTCGCGCGCGTAGGTGCCGAACATGCGGTCCCAGATGATCAGCGTGCCGCCGTAGTTGTGGTCCAGGCAGTACTCGTTCTTGCCGTGGTGCACGCGGTGGTTCGACGGCGTGGTAAAGATCTTCTCCATCCAGCCCATGCGATCGATCAGCTGGGTGTGCACCCAGAACTGGTACACCGCACTGGCGAACGCCGTGATGACGAACACCTGCACTGGTATGCCCACCAGCGCCATCGGCGCGTAAAACACCCAGTAGAAGATGGTGTTGGTGGAGGACTGGCGCAACGCGGTGGAGAGGTTGAACTCCTCGCTGTTGTGGTGCACCACGTGCGCACCCCACAGCAGGCTCACCTCGTGGCCGGCGCGGTGGGCCCAGTAGTAGCCGAAGTCGTACATGAAGAACGCCAGAATCCACACCCAGGGGTTCTTCACGTCCCAGGTGAAAGCGCCCAGCTTGCTCGCCACAATGGCGTAGATCACCACCGTGAGCAGCTTGACGGTGGAACGGACGACCTCGCTCATGATGCCCACGTTCATGCTGGTCACGGCGTCGTGTATGCGGTAGACATCGCGGCGCATCAGCTTGGCCGCGAGCACTTCGAGAAGAATGAGCGCGACGAAAATCGGTACAACGTAAAAGAGCAGGTTCATGTCAGAGCTCCTGTGCTGTGGTCATTGCCGGCGCGCGCCCGCCCTGCTCGCGCGAGCCCAAGCCGGGAAAAGGCCTCCGGCGGCGCTTCGTTCTCGTGCATAAGCTGCGACATGAGCCTGAGCAGCCGGGCTTCGATCGCGGCGTCGCGAAACGGCTTGTGCTGCGCATAGTCGTTCTCCAGATCGAACAGCACGGTGGTGGTGTCCTCGTAGCCCCCGCCCTGGCCCTGGTGACCGGTGGGCTGGCCCTTGACGTTCCGCCGCGCGGGCACTTTCAGCAGGGGCACGCCACGGGTGAATCCGAACGGCGGCGCGAGCTGCGCCCCGCGCAGCTCGTCGACGTGGAAAAGCGATTTCAGGTGCATCGGCATCAAGGTGTACTCATAAAGCATCTGCGCGGTCATGTCTTCCGGATAGCGAAAGTACGTATAGCGGCCGTCGGTGATGTTCGTCCCGGCACCGAACATGCCATAAAGCGCGGCGTCGCGAATCTTCGCGTCGCCTTCCAGCAGCGGCAGCAATGATCGCCCCTCGACGCCGGCGGGCGGCGCGATCCCGTACAGATCGAGCAGCGTCGGCATGATGTCGATGGTTTGCGTCAGCGCGCGGCGCCGGCTGCCGGCACTCTTGATCCACGACGGGTGGTAGATGAGCAGTGGAATGTGCGCGATCTCGTTGTAAAAGGGCATGCGGTTCTTGCCCCACCAGTCGTGCTCGGCCAACAGGAAGCCGTGGTCCGTGGTCAACACCACCGCGGTGTCCTTCCACATGCCGTGGCGGTCGAGATAGTCGAGCAGGCTGCCGAAATAGTGGTCGCACATCGTCAGCAGCGCGGCGTAGTTGGCGCGCAGTTCCGCGACTTCGGGACCGCTCTCCTCCAGGCGCTTGTAGCGCGGCCAGTCGAGTATCGGTCCGGTGTAGCCGGTGGGATAGCGTTCGCGGAACCGGGCCGGCGCATGGAAGGGTTCGTGCGGATCGAAGCACTCCAGATGCAGCAGCCATCCGTCCGCGGCGCGGTTGGCATCGAGGAATTCGAAGCCGGCGGCGAAGGTGCGCGGGCAGCAGAAGTCGGCTTCCTCGCGCATGAATTCGCGGTTGACCATCGCCTGGGTGCGGCCGTCGGCGGCGCCTTGCGGATGCTGCATCGGG
>VGEI01000206.1 GCA_016869415.1 Alphaproteobacteria bacterium | reverse complement strand
GACGGCCAGCACTTCCCACATTCCCCAGGGGCGCGTGCCACGCTCGCTCACGGCGTAGCGCGTGCCCAGCACTGGGCGCCTGGATGTCCGGCGGCGAGTCGTTTTCCCCTTGGCCATGACTCGACCCCTGTCTGCTTTTATACGTTATAAAACTATATTTAATTCCAAATCCATGCCAAAATACAACTATACAGCGCAATTAAAAATATTTTTATTACATATATTAATCCGGCTTGATCGCCGGCACAAAACCCGGGGAAGGTCGCGCCGCGACTGTTTTCCCCTTACGAGATCGAAACGACATGTCGAAGCGCGGAGTTGAAGAGCGTTATCTGGCCGCCTGCGCCATCGCTCGCGAGGCGGGCGATCTCATGCGCCGGCTGTACGAGAAGCGCGAGACCGGTTCCTACAAGCTTAAGGGCCATCAGGACTATCTCACCGAAGCCGACGGCGAGGTCGAGAAGCTGATCGTCCGCCGTATCGGCGAGGCCTTCCCGGGCGACAGCGTCTTCGGCGAAGAAGGCGGCGGCAAGTTCGGCGCGCGGGCCTGGGTCATTGACCCGATCGACGGCACGGCCAATTTCGCCCGCGGCATTCCGCATTTCTGCGTCTCCATCGCCTACGTGCAGGACAACGCCATCACGGTCGGCGCCCTGTGCAATCCGATGCTGGGAGAGCTCTTCGCCGCCAAGGCCGGCGGTGGCGCCACGCTCAATGGCCGACCGATGAAGGTCAGCAAGACCCGGGACATGCGCTCCGCGACCGTGGAGCTCGGCTGGTCGATGCGCCGACCGATGGAGGACTACGTCGCCATGGTCACCCGCGTGGTGAAGGAGGGTGCAGGAATCCGGCGTTCGGGCTCCGGTGCGCTCGGCCTGGCCTACGTGGCCGACGGCCGCACCGACGCCTATGCCGAGCTGCACATCAACTCATGGGACTGCCTGGCCGGAATCCTGATGGTCAACGAAGCCGGCGGCTGGACGAACGACTTCCTGGCCGGCAACGGTCTGACCAAGGGCAACCCCATACTGGCCTCCAACGCGGCACTACGCAGGGCGATCATCAAAGCCACGGGGATCGGCTGACGACACCCCCTCTACTTACGCTTGGGGTCATGCAAACGTAGTGCTAAGGTAACTGCTACAAGAGCTTAACAATCCAATCGGATGCGTTTCGCCGGCTTCGAGCCAGAGTGAAACGTTCAATAGCTGAGGTGAGGTACAGATGACGACTTCGATCTTCGGTCGCGTGGCGTTGGCCGCGGGCCTAGCGACCGCGGCGCTGGCCGGTTCGTCGGCGGCTCAAGCCCAGGGCAACTTGGTCCTCTACTGCACGGTGCAGGAAGAGTGGTGCCGGGTGATGGTCACCAACTTTGAGCGCGAGACCGGCATCAAGGTCGCCATGACGCGTAAGAGCTCGGGCGAGCTCTATGCCCAGGTCAAGGCCGAGGCTTCCAACCCACGCGGCGACGTCTGGTGGGGCGGCACGGGCGATCCGCACCTGCAGGCGGCCGAGGAAGGACTGGCGCAGGAATACGAGTCGCCGATGAACAAGGATCTGCAGGACTGGGCGATCCGCCAGTGGCAGAGCTCCAAGAAGCGCACCATCGGCGTCTACGCCGGCGCGCTCGGCTTCGGCTACAACACCAAGCAGATTGCCGGCAAGGGCATCCCCGAGCTCAAGTGCTGGTCGGACCTGCTGAACCCGAAGCTCAAGGACGAGGTTCAGGTTGCCGACCCGAACTCGTCAGGCACCTCCTACACCATGCTGGCCACGGTGGTGCAGCTGATGGGCGAGGACAAGGGCTTCGACTACCTCAAGCGGCTCCACAGGAACATCAACCAGTACACCAAGTCGGGTGCGGCTCCCGCCAAGGCGACGAGCCTCGGCGAGACCCTCGTCGGCATCACGTTCATGCATGACATGGTGACCATGGTCGTCGAAGGCGGGCCGGTGAAGGTGGTGGCGCCCTGCGAGGGCACGGGCTACGAGATCGGTTCGATGACCATCATCAAGGGCGCCCGCAACCTCGACAATGCCAAGAAGTGGTACGACTGGGCCCTGACCCCGGCGGCACAGGCCCTCGGTGCGCAGGCGAAGTCCTACCAAGTGCCGTCGAACAAGAACGCGCCAGTTCCGCCTCAGGCGCCCAAGCTCACCGAGGTGAAGCTGATCAACTACGATTTCGACAAGTACGGCTCGTCGGCCGAGCGCCGCCGTTTGCTGTCGAAGTGGGACAACGAGGTCAAGAACCTGCCGAAGTAAGGCGGATTCGGCGCCGACGGAACCGGCCGAGCAGCCGGTGAAGAAATCTGCCGCCCTCTGGCTGGGCCTGGGCTGGGTGGGGTTCACCATCCTGCCCTGGTACCTCGTCGAGGGCGGCAGCCTTTCGCTCAGCGGTTGGCCGACCGGCAAGGCCGGCAGCGGACTTGGGCTCGGCCTCGGCGGCGTCTGGTGGCTGCTGCCCACGGTTCTGCCGCTGGCCGCGGCGCTGCTGCCGCTGCGTCTGCCGGCCGATGACAAGCGCATCGCCGACATCCTGATCTGGAGCGGCATCGCCGGGCTCTTCTGGCTGATCTTCGAAGGGTTCTCGATCGACCACCGTGGCTGGACGGCGGACTGGCTGTCGGCACTATTCGGCGCGCCAGGCCCCAAGCAGGCCGGCATGGGCTACGGTGCCTTCCTCACCGCTCTCGCCTTCCTGATGCTGCTGACCCACGGGCTGGCGGCCCGCGGCTTCTGCCGAGGCGATGCCTTCACCGTGTCGTCGATCGGCTTGGTCGTGGCGCTGATCGTCACCTTCGTCTTCTTTCCCATCTGGGAAATCCTGGTCAGCGCCTTCAAGGACAATGACGGGAACTTCGCGCCGGCCGCGTTCACTTCCAAGTTCTTCGACAAGTCGATCTGGGGGCTCGACTGCGTCTATTCGAGCCTACGCTGCGGTGTCGCCTGGAACACGCTGTTCCTCGCCATCCTGGTCGGTGTCGGCACCACGGTTCTCGGCCTCGCCTTCGCCCTGATTGCCGCGCGCACCGCCTTCCGCTTCAAGGGCCTGCTGCGCGTATTGACCGTGCTGCCGATCATCACGCCGCCCTTCGTCATCGGCTTGGCCGTCATCCTGCTCTTCGGCCGCTCCGGGGCGGTATCGGCGGTTCTTTACGAGTGGTTCGACATCCCGCGCTCGCGCTGGATCTACGGTCTGCCCGGTGTCTTCCTCGCCCAGATGCTGGCCTTCACGCCCATCGCCTTCCTGGTGATGATCGGCGTCGTGCAGGGCATCTCGCCCTCGCTCGAAGAGGCGTCGCAGACGCTGCGCGCCAAGCGCTGGACGACCTTCTCGACCATCACCCTGCCGCTGATGCGGCCGGGCCTGGCCAACGGCTTCCTGCTCGGCTTCATCGAGAGCATGGCCGATTTCGGCAACCCGCTGGTGCTCGGCGGGAATTTTGAGGTTCTGTCGACCAAGATCTTCTTCGCCGTGGTCGGTGCTGCCCACGACCAAGGACGCGCCGCCGTGCTGGCGATCATCCTCCTCGCCTTCACGCTCGGCGCCTTCTATGCGCAGCACCGCTGGCTCGGCAACAAGTCGTACACGACGGTCACCGGCAAGGGCGATTCCGGCTTGCCGCTGCCCCTGCCGCGGCGCGTCGCCATCCTCTGCTACGGCGCGGCGATCCCCTGGGCGATCCTGACCATCGTCATCTACGTGACCATCCTGATCGGCGGCTTCGTCAAGGCCATGGGCCGCGACTACACGCCGACCTTCGAGCACTATCTGACCGGCTTCGCCATCGAGCGCGCCGCCTGGGGTATTCACTTCTCCGGCTCGGCCTGGGACTCGTTCTGGACGACGATCCAGGTCTCGGCCATCGCCGCGCCGCTGACCGCGATCATCGGCCTGCTCACCGCCTACCTGCTGTCGCGCCAGCGCTTCGCCGGCCAGCGCACCTTCGAGTTCGGCACCATGCTGAGCTTCGCCATTCCCGGTACCGTGGTCGGTGTCAGCTACATCCTGGCCTACAACGTGCCGCCGATCGAGATCACCGGGACCGGCCTGATCCTCATCATCTGCTTCGTCTTCCGCAACATGCCGGTCGGCGTGCGCTCGGGCATCGCCACCATGAGCCAGATCGACAAGAGCCTGGACGAGGCCTCGCTGACCCTGGGGGCGCGTTCGTTCACCACGGTGCGCAAGGTCATCCTGCCGCTGCTGCGGCCGGCGATTATCGCCGCCCTGGTCTACAGCTTCGTGCGTGCCATGACGGCGGTGAGCGCCATCATCTTCCTGGTTTCGGCCGAGTACAACATGGCCACCGCCTACATCGTCGGGCGCGTCGAGGCCGGCGAGTTCGGCCTGGCCATCGCCTATTCGTCGGTCCTGATCGTCGTCATGCTGACCGCCATCCTGATGATCCAGATCTTGGTCGGCGAACGGAAGCTCGGCCGGCGCACTGCCACAGCACCCGGCGACGTCGCCATGCAAGCCGCCGGCTGAGCCCGCGCCTGCCCAAGAGGAGTCCGACCATGAAACGTATTGTCCTGCTCGGTGCCGCCGCCCTGGTGGCCGGTGCGATCGCCGCTCCGTCCAAGCCTGCCCAAGCGCAGCTCGTTCTCTACTGCAGCGTGCTCAACGAGTGGTGCACGCTCGCCGTGCAGGAGTTCGAGCGCAAAACGGCGATCAAGGTGACCATGACGGCCAAGGGCTCGGGCGAGACCATCACCCAGATCCGCGCCGAGGCGTCCAACCCGCGCGCCGATATCTGGTGGGGCGGCACCGGCGATCCGCATCTCGCCGCCGCCGAGGCGGAGCTCAGCATCCCCTACCGCTCGCCGATGCTCGATCAGCTGCATCCCTGGGCCGTCAAGCAATGGGAACAATCCGGCCAGAAGACGGTCGGCATCTACGCTGGCGCCCTCGGCTTTACCTACAACACCGAGCTGCTCGCCAAGAAGAAGCTGAACGAGCCCAAATGCTGGGCCGACCTGGTGAAGCCAGAGTTCCGCGACGAGGTACAGATCTCCAACCCCTCGTCCTCCGGCACGGCCTACACGGCGCTGGCGACGCTGATCCAGCTCTGGGGCGAGGACAAGGCCTTCGACTATCTCAAGCAGCTGCACCGCAACGTCAACCAGTACACCCGCTCGGGCCCAGCGCCGGTGCGCAACGCCGCGCGCGGCGAGACCACGGTCGGCGTCATCTTCCTGCACGACGCCGTGGCCGAGGCGGCCGCCGGCTTCCCGCTCAAGGCCGTGCCGCCCTGCGAGGGCACGGGCTACGAGATCGGCTCGATGTCGATCATCAAGGGGGCGCGCAACCTCGACAACGCGAAGAAGTGGTACGACTGGGCGCTGAGCGCCGAGGCGCAGAATCT
Organism: Alphaproteobacteria bacterium; assembly: GCA_016869415.1. Classification (GTDB taxonomy): domain Bacteria; phylum Pseudomonadota; class Alphaproteobacteria; order CACIAM-22H2; family CACIAM-22H2; genus VGEI01. The sequence continues at coordinate 1,224 of VGEI01000206.1, read as the reverse complement.
GGCCAAGAACGCCAAGTCGTTCCAGGTGCCGTCGAACAAGTCTGCGACCGCGCCGCCGGAAGCGCCGAAGCTCGACGACATCAAGCTGATCGACTACGACTTCAAGAAGTACGGCACCAGCACCGAGCGCAAGCGCGTCGTCGACCGCTGGGAGAAGGATGTCGGCAGCCTGCCGAAGTGAGTGGATAGAGGGTCAAGGGGACAGCGTCGCCATGAGCAAGAACGGGCCCGCGTCGGTCGAATTCCGCAACGTGGTCAAGCGCTACGGCACGGTGACGGCCGTCGACAACGTCAACTTCACCATCGAGCCCGGCAAGCTGGTGACGCTGCTCGGGCCCTCGGGCTGCGGCAAGACCACGACCCTGCGCATGATCGCCGGGCTGGAGATGGCCAGCGAAGGCCAGATCTTCATCGGCGGCCGCGACGTCACGCGCCTTTCGGCCGCCGATCGCGACGTTTCGATGGTCTTCCAGTCCTACGCCCTCTTCCCGCACATGAGCGTGCTGGAGAACGCAGCCTACGGCCCGACTGTTTCCGGCGTTCCCAAGGCCAAAGCCGAGGAGATGGCGATCGAGAAGCTCGGCCTCGTCGGCCTCAAGGGCTTCGAGAAGCGCCTGCCCTCCGAGCTCTCGGGCGGCCAGCAGCAGCGCGTCGCCGTGGCCCGCGCCCTGGTGCTCGAGCCGCAGGTTCTGCTCTTCGACGAGCCCCTCTCCAATCTCGACGCCAAGCTGCGCCGCCGGGTGCGCGAGGATATCCGCGAGCTGCAGCTCAAGCTCAATCTCACCGTCGCCTACGTCACCCACGACCAGCAGGAAGCGCTGGCCGTCTCCGACCGCATCATCGTGATGAGCAATGCGGCCATCGCCCAGACCGGCGCGCCGCGGGATCTCTACGAGGAGCCGGCCAACCTCTTCGTCGCCGACTTCATCGGCGACGCCAACCTGGTCAGCGGCGAGCTGGCCGAGCTGCAGGGCGAGCGCGCCCGGGTGAAGCTGGGCGGGGTCGAGCTGCAGCTGCGTCACCGCGGCGCCAAGCCGGGCGCCATCAAGGTCGCCATCCGGCCGGAATCGCTGATCATCGCGACCCAGCAGCCGATACAGCCCTCAATCGAGGGCCGCATCGCCAAGGCCGCCTATCTCGGCACCCACATGGAATACACGGTGAGCAGTGGGCTGGGCGACCTCTTCGTCGTCGACCCGCAGGTGACCCGGCCCCATCCGGTCG
>VGEI01000205.1 GCA_016869415.1 Alphaproteobacteria bacterium | reverse complement strand
CGCTCCCGTCCTGTTAACGTCTTCCAAACGGTCCCTTAACCCTCTGTTGGCAACCTCACGGTTCCCGCGGATGATTGGGGGTGGGCTCTCGGCGCGGGCGAGTCGGCGGTAAACAGGTACGGCGATGGAAACGGCCACACGCTTCTTCACTGGCTACTTGAATCCGCGCATGGTGTTGCTGGTCGACTCTCGCAATTACCTCGCCAATGCCCAGCCGGCGGAAGCCCGTGGTCTCAAACCGATCAAACGTCTGCGGCTGAATTGCGAAGCCATGCGCCTCACGACGCGTCTGACCCAGATCATGGCCTGGCTGCTGGCACAGCGCGCCGTACACGAGGGCGAGATCAGCCGCGAGCGGGCGGCCGGCGAAGAGTTCCGATTGACGGCTGAAGACGTCTGCCTCGCGGAGACCGACAGTGCCGTCAGCGGCGTGCCGCCACGCCTCATCGAGCTTCTCGATCAGAGCCGGCGGCTCTATGTGCGCGTGGCACGGCTGGATGAGCTGGCACGTCGTGCGGCGGCCAGTCCCACCTGAGAGCGAGTCGGCGGGACAAACAAAAAAGGCGCCCGCGAGGGCGCCTTTTTCGTGAGCGCTGGGCGCTTACTTCTTGGCGGCTGCCGCGGCAGCCGGCTTGGCCGCCGGGATGCCGATGTTCTGGAAGCGCTTGTTGAACTTGGCAACCTGACCGCCGGAATCCACCAGCCGGTGCTGGCCGGTCCACGCCGGATGAGTCTTCGGGTCGATGTCGAGATGGATCGTCTCGCCGGCTTTGCCCAGGGTCGAGCGCGTCTTGAACGTGCTGCCGTCGGTCATCACGACGTTGATCTCGTGATAATCCGGGTGAATCTTGGCTTTCATGACGGCGCTCCGGCGGGCATAAAGGCTTAAAAGGAAGGCGCGCTTATAGCCCAGACCGGGGAACGGATCAAGGCGCGCCGCGCCGACGAATCTTATTGCAATTTCAATTTATTACGCGGTACGGCTCGAGCATGGATGAGAGCGCTTTTCAAGCAGCGGCCGAAGCCACGCTGGGTCGGCTCTACGCCGCGATCGACGAGAGGCTGGGCGACGACATCGACGCCGAGCTGCGCGGCGGCATTCTGACCCTCGAATTCGAGGATGGCCGCCAGTACGTAATCAACAAACACGCGCCGACACGGCAGCTCTGGCTATCGTCGCCAGTCTCGGGTGCGGCGCATTTCGACTACGACGAAGCGTCGCGCAGCTGGCGCTCCACCCGCGGCGGGCCGCCGCTGGTGGAGCGCCTGGCGGCCGAGCTGGCCGCCGCGACCGGCCGGGACATCGCCTTTGACTGACGTCGGACAGGTGGCCCGCGGCACGGGACGACGCAACCTGCGCGTCCTCAGCCGCCTTTTTGCCTTCCTGCGGCCCTATCGCTGGCGTATCGCCGCAGCGCTGGTCGCGCTGACCGTTGCCGCTTCGACGGTGCTTGTCTTCGGCAGCGGCCTGCGCTGGCTGATCGACAGTGGCTTCGTCGCCGGCGACGTGACGCTGCTCGACCAGGCCCTTGTCGGCATGCTGGCAGTGGTTGTCGTGCTGGCGGCAGCGACCGCCTCACGAGCCTATCTCGTGACCTGGCTGGGCGAGCGGGTGGCGGCCGACCTGCGCTGCGCGGTGTTCGACAATGTGGTCCGCCTGTCGCCGGGCTTCTTCGAGAACGCGCGGACCGGGGAGATCCTGTCGCGCATCTCCACCGACACGACCCTGCTCCAGACCATCGTCGGCTCCTCGGCTTCGATGGCCCTGCGCAACGTGCTGATGTTCATCGGTGGCACGGCAATGATGGCCATCACCTCGCCCAAGCTCACCGGGCTGGTCTTTCTCGTCGTGCCTATTGTGGTGGTGCCGATCATCGCCTTCGGCCGGCGCGTGCGGGCGCTGTCACGCGACAGCCAGGACCGGCTCGGCGATGCCGGCGCGGACATCGACGAGGCGCTGCACGCCATTCGCACGGTGCAAGCCTTCAACCGCGAGGCCAGCGAGTCGGCGCGTATCGGCGCCCGGGTGGAGACGGCATTCCACTCGGCCACTCGGCGCATCCGCACGCGCTCCGGCCTGATCGGCCTGGTGCTGCTGCTGGTGTTCGGGGCGGTCGGTGTCATTCTGTGGATCGGCGGGCATGATGCGATCGCCGGCCGCATCTCGGCGGGCCAGCTCTCGGCTTTCGTCTTCTACGCCGTGGTGGTGGCGGCGTCGGTGGGCGCGATCAGCGAGTTCGCCGCCGACCTGCAGCGCGCCGCGGGCGCCGCCGAGCGGTTGTTCGAGCTGCTCGACACGAAGCCGCTGATCGCCGCACCGATCCATCCGCTCGCACTGCCCGAGCCGCCCCGCGGTGAAATTGCTCTCGAGGGTGTGAGTTTCGCCTTTCCCTCGCGCCGCGACCGGCCGGCGTTGAGCGGCGTGTCGCTGGACATCCGTGCCGGCGAGACGGTTGCACTCGTCGGCCCCTCGGGAGCCGGCAAGACGACGCTCTTCAATCTGCTGCTGCGCTTCTACGATCCCGATGCCGGGACCGTGCGCCTGGACGGCGTCGATCTACGGCTTGCGGCCCCGGCGGAGATTCGGAGCCGCATCGGCCTTGTCGCGCAGGACACCGTGATCTTCGCCGCCGACGTCCTCGAGAACATCCGCTATGGCCGGCCCGGGGCGTCGGAAGAGGACGTGCGGCGCGCCGCCGAGGCCGCTGCTGCTGCTGAGTTTATCGAGCGTCTTCCGGAAGGTTACCGCACGCACCTGGGTGAGCGCGGCGTGCGCCTGTCGGGCGGTCAACGGCAGCGCATCGCCATCGCGCGCGCTCTCCTACGCGATCCCGCCGTCCTGCTGCTCGACGAGGCGACGAGCGCGCTCGACGCGGAGAGTGAGCGCCTCGTCCAGCAGGCCCTGGATCGCCTTCTGGACGGCCGCACGGTGGTCGTCATTGCCCATCGCCTGGCGACCGTGCTTAAGGCGGACCGCATCGTGGTTCTCGACCAGGGCCGTATCGTCGCACAAGGGACCCACGACGTGCTGATCCGGCAAGGTGGGCTTTACGCGCGGCTTGCCGCTTTGCAGTTTGCGGCGGCCGAAGGCGCGGCGTAGCCGTTTCCGGCAGCCTTTCATGTGCTAGATTCCCTTTTCTCGGGAATGCGAATCGCCGATGGCATATGGGTTGTCATGCGCGAGATCTGTGATGGCCAGCACCTCTGACGGTCAAGCACCGGCGACCTGCAGTTTCGACGATAGCCGGCAGCGCGCCCTCTGGCGGGGCCGCGTGGTCGACCTGACACATTCCGAGTACAGAGTGGCGCAGCTGCTGGTCGAGCGGTCAGGACACGATACGGGATACCGCGAGATATACGACCTGCTGCACGGCAAGGGCTTTCGGGCGGGTGCGGGCGACGAAGGCTATCGCGCGAACGTGCGGGCGCTGATCAAGCGGATACGCAAGAAATTTCGGGAGGCGGATCCCGGCTTTGACCAGATCGTTAACCGGCCCGGCTACGGGTATCGCTGGACGAATTCCGGCTAGAGCATATCCCGGGTAGATGGAAACGCTGCGCCGGAGGGAATTTACGTCGCGGGCAGGGGCGGGGCGAAGCGCGTAGCCGGAACTACGGGCAAGCCCCGCGACGAACCCGCGGCGCAAATTCCCCCGGCCCTTCGGGTTGCGCTGTGGCGGGCGCCCGCGGCGTCGCCGACCCTCGCCGATGGATCCGCATCGCCTTCGGGCCGGCTCCTGGCGGATCGCCGCGCCACAACGCAACGCAGCCGATTCCAGCTACCCGGGATATGCTCTAGCGGCTGGTGATCTTGATCTCGATGCGGCGGTTGCGCCGCCAGCCGATCTCGTCGTCGCGCTGATCGAGCGGCGCAAATTCGCCGAAGCCGGCCGCGACCAGCCGCTCCGCCGGGATGGCCCGGCTGGTCAGGAACTTGACCACCGAGACGGCGCGCGCCGTCGAGAGCTCCCAGTTCGAAGGAAACAGCGCCGTTGATATCGGCCGCCGGTCTGTGTGGCCGTCGACCTGCAAGACCCATGGCAGGTCGCTCGGGATGTGGCGCGAGATCTCGGCCAAAGCGTCGGCCAGGCGCGCCATCTGCTCGCGGCCCTCGGGCTCGAGCTCCGCGGAGCCGCTGGGGAAAAGCAGCTCGGACTGGAAGACGAAACGGTCGCCGACCACGCGCAAATCGGCGCGTTCCCCCAGAACCTGCCGCAGGCGGCCGAAAAACTCGGAACGGAAGCGCGCCAGTTCCTCGACGCGCGAGGCCAGCGCCAGGTTGAGCCGGCGGCCGAGATCGGCGATCTGCGCCTGGCTGGTCTTCTGCTTATCCTCGCTTGCCTCGAGGGCGGCATTGAGCCGGGCCATCTGCTCCTGCAGGGCGTTGATCTGGCGGGTGAGCAGGTCGACCCGCGCCTGGGCGTCGGCCGTCAAATTGCGCTGCGAGGCAAGCGCGCCACCCGTCTCGGCGATCTTCTTCTCCAGCTCATCGCGCAGGATGGTCAAGGTTTCGATGTTACGACGCAAAGCGTCGAGCTCGCGCAGCTGCGCCTCGATCGTCTCCTTGTCGGCGCGGATGGTCTTGAATGCATCTTCCAGCTCCTTGGCCGCGGTCTCGGCACGCCGGTCGCCGGACGCGGCACGCAGGCTGGCGGCAGCGAGCTCCTGCTCCAGCCGCTCGCGTACGGAGGCGGTAGCGCGCAGCTCATCGGTCAGACGGGCCACGGTCTGACGCAGCTCGGTCTGCGAGCGCCGCTCCAGGGCCAGCTGGTCGGCGAGCTGGCCGATCTGCGAGGAGAGCTGGGCCAGAGCGTCGTCGCGGTTCGAGATCACGTCCTTCAGGTAGAACTGGAAGAGCGTGAAGATCATCAGAACGAAGACGATGACCAGGATCAGCGTCGCCAGCGCGTCGACGAAGCCGGGCCAGATGTCGACAGTGCGCGAGCCGGTACGGGCGCGAGCCATGTGGGGCTTAGCGGGCTTCTTCGGAAAGAGCCGCGATGGTGCGGGCGAGCAGGCGGATCTCGTTGCGCAGATCCTGGGTCATCTGCACGCGGCCCGCGGTGGTCTCTTCGAGCAGCCGCGCCATGTGGGTATCGAGGTTGCGGATATGCGTCCGCGTCGCCTCGTCCATGGCCGGCACGCCCCCGGCGCCACCGCCCTTGTTGGCGACGTCGGCGAGGCGCATCAGCATCGGCTTGAGCTCCGACTGGCTCTCGGCAAAACGGGCGAGCAGGGCCTGCTGGGCACGCATCTGATCGGTGAACTGGGACAGGCGGTCGGCCAGCGAGGTAAGTGCCTGGGTGCCTGTGCTGCGGCTTTCCTCTCCGCGTGTCAGCGTGCGCTGCAGCGACTCAAGATTGTCAGCAGTCTGCTCGAGCAGCGCCTGAATGTAGGCGGGCACGGGCTGCTCGCCTTCCGCCATCGGGCCGCCGCTTGACAGGCGGGTGAGGCTGGAGAGCCACTCCTCGAGATCGTTGTAGAAGCGGTTCTGCGCCTGGCTGGCCTGCAGATCGAGGAAGCCGAGAACCAGCGAGCCGGCGAGGCCGAAGAGTGAGGTGCCGAAGGCCGTGCCCATGCCTGAGAGCGGCGCCTTGAGGCCGGCCTGGAGCTCGTTGAACAGCGTGCCGGTGTCGTTGGAGGTCGATAGCGTGCTGATCACGCCACTGACCGAAGCCACGGTCTCCAGCAGGCCCCAGAACGTGCCGAGCAAGCCAAGGAAGATCTGCAGCGCAATGAGATAACGCGAGATATCGCGCGATTCATCGAGGCGCGAACCCAGCCCGTCGAGCAGCGTGCGCATGGACACGGCGGAGAGACTGATGCGGCCCTTGCGTTCGCCCAGCATGGTGGCCATCGGTGCGAGCAGGCGCGGCAGCTCCTGCGCCGAGAGGCCCGGCTGGTTGCGGCGATAGCGCTCGATCCAGGCGACCTCGGGGAAGAGGCCGATGACCTGGCGGAAATTGTAGGCGATGCCCATAGCCAGCACGCCGAGGATCATGACGTTGAGCGCGACGTGGGCGTAGAAGGCGAAAGCCAGGCCCGGCCAGAGCGCCACCGCAACCGCGGCAACAGCCACCAGGAAGACGATCATCCGCAGCAGATAAGCGTGGGGTCGGGTCATCGCGGTGCGCAGGATTTCCTGGTTCGGGCCGGTGCCGCGGAACGCGGTGCCGGGGGTCAGCGGCGCACGATAATCATGTCGACGCGGTCGGCGGGTCCGTCGGGCGACCTGTTGCCCAGAGCCCGGACATCCATCCGCGTGCTGCGTACCCCCTGCTCGATCAGATAGCTGCGCACGGCGAGCGCGCGGCTCAGGCTCAGACGACGGGCCTGACTGCCGGCCTCATCGCCGCCGGTGGCGTAAGCGACGATCTGCAGTCGCGAGGACTCGTCCTGCTTCATCTCACTGGCTGCCTTGTCGAGCGCGACGCGCGCGTCCGCCGGCAGATCGGCGACGCCGGATCCGAAATCGATGCGGCCGAGGCGGCCTTCGGTCGGGGTAGCGGCGGGCGGCAGAGCGGCGACCTGCGGCGGCGGCGTGGGCGGTGCCACCGCTGGCGTCGGGCGCGCTGGAGCCGCGGCGACTTGCGGTGGCGGGGT
>VGEI01000204.1 GCA_016869415.1 Alphaproteobacteria bacterium | reverse complement strand
GAACACCGCGCCGTCTAAGTTAATTCCTTCCATTGCACGGAGCCCCGCACGTAGAGACGTGCTGAGGCCTGCGGCGTAGTCAGGATTGTCGACGAACTGCACCGGCTTTCCGGCCAGCGCCTCGCGCACCCGTGTGCCGTCATGGCCGATGACTACGATCACAGGCTTGGCCTGCGAGGCCAGCGCCGTATCGACCGCGCCTTGCACCATGGCGCGGCCGTCGACGTCGCTGAGCAGCTTGTTGGCGGGAGCCATGCGGCTTGAGCGCCCGGCGGCCATGATTACGGCAGCGATCTGCGGGGCGCGCGGCGCAGCGGGAGCAGGGCCGGCTTCGCCACGCGGCAGCGGGCGGGTCTCGATCTCCGTCAAGAGACCGCCGGCGCCCATGCGCATGATGTCTTTCCTGCCTACCGGCACGTCCGCGAGGAGGCGCTGCAGTACCCAGTCGAAGCCGTTGAGCTTGGGCGAGCGGGCACAACCGGGCAGGCCGAGCACGGGGGTCTCGCCAACACGGCCAAGAAGCAACAGGTTGCCAGGGTCGACCGGCATGCCGAAATGGATGACCTCGCCGCCGCCGGCGACGATGCCGGAGGGGATGGCGTCGCGCCGGTCGACTATGGCCGAGGCGCCCATGACAAGGATCGGGTCAAAACCCTGCTTGCGCTGCGCCGATATCGCGGAGGCTATGGCCTTCTCGTCGTGATCGACGATGGTGTCCGCCACCAACTCGCTGCCGAGCGCAGCGACGCGGGCTCTGGTCGTGGCGACTGTCTTGCTCAGTACGCTTTCCTTGAGGGCGGGCAGGCGGGTCTGGATCAGGCCGACGCGCTTGGCGCGGAAGGCGGCAACGCGGACCAGCGGCCGGTTGCCGACCACCTTCTCCGCTTCGACCATGGTGCCGGCGGACACAGCGAAAGGAATGATCTTCACCGTGCCGACCATCTGGCGCGGCTCGACTAGGGTGAAGGGCGCCACCGTGGCTACGGTGACCGCCTCGTCAATCAGGTTGAGACGGTCGAGCCGTTCGCTGTCGACAACTACCAAGCCGCGCTGAGCGGCAAATAGATTGCAGCGCCCGGTGAAGGCAGCGCTGCGTGTCAGGTTGTCACCGGTAATGGCTGCGGCGATACGGGCTGCTGCAGCATCCTCGGGTACGTCGTCGGGCTCGAGCCTTGCTGCGACCACGCTGGCATGGCCGGCCTTGGCTAGGGCGGCCACGTCCTCGGCCGAGAGCACGCGGCCCTTCTTGAGTGCGCGGCCCTCAAGCTTGATACCGTGGGCGAGGATGGCGCCCTCGGCCTCGGCGAGCGGGATGGAACCGAACTGCATGGCTTCTCTATGTTAAAGCGCCTGCCCCATGCTATCTAGCGGTAAACACAGGGAAAGCGGACAACGATGATCCGGCGCAGCGGAGTGCAGCAGATCTTTGCCACACCGGTATGGGCGACCGACCTGGAGCCGGCCTACGCCGAGACGCTCAATGCCCGCCTGCTGGCGGAGATCCGGCGCCTGATGGGTCCGCAGGGTGAGCTGACGGTCGGGCGTTCCAACTGGCAGACCGATCCCCTGCTGCACAAGCTGCCCGAGTTCAGCGAGTTCGTCGGCCTGGTTGAGGACGCGGCCCAGCGCGCAGCCGAGTATCTAAAGCTGCGCTCGCGCGACTTCGTGGTCACCGGCTGCTGGGCAAACTACAACCCGCCTGGCGCCCACAACCCGTCGCACAGCCATCCGAACAACTATTTCTCCGGTGTCTACTACGTCGCGGTGGCTGATGGGGCGGCGCGCATCGCCTTCGAGGACCCTCGGCCGCAGGCCCAGGTCATGCTGCCGCCGGTGGTCGAGCATACGGCCTACAACGGCAACATCGTGTTGATGGAGGCACGGCCGGGCCGCCTGCTGCTATTTCCGGCGTGGCTCGGCCATTCGGTGCCGGTCAATCGCAGCCCGGAGGTCCGCGTCAGCATCTCCTACAACCTGATGTTCCGCGGCTACGCCGAAGAAATCAGCCCGCCGCTTTGGGAAGGCACGTCGAAGATCGATGCCCAGGACTCTTAGGCCGCTCCGTTCCTTCGCACCTGGGTGATCTCGCCGACGATCGACACGGCGATTTCGGCCGGTGACAGGGCGCCGATATCGAGCCCCACGGGTCCGTGGATGCGGGCGAGTTCCGTGTCGTTGAAGCCAAGTTCCTTGAGGCGGCCGAGACGTGCCGCGTGTGTCTTCTTGCTGCCCAGCGCGCCGATATAGAAAGCTTTCGAGCGCATCGCGGCGGCTAGTGCGGGATCGTCGAGCTTAGGATCGTGGGTGAGGGTAACCACGGCGGTGCGGGAATCTGGCTTCAGCGCGCCCATGGCCTCATCAGGCCAGTCGCCCATGACGGCGAAGCCCTCGAATTTCTGGCTCTCGGCGAAACCGCGGCGCGGGTCAATGACGGTGACGCCGTAGCCGGCCAGCTCGCCCATACGGGCCAGCGGCTCGGCTATATGCACCGCGCCGACGATGATCAGCCGCGGCGGCGGGTTGAAGACCTGAACGAAGAGCTCGCCCACCGGCGTCGAGAAGCGCACATGCTCGTCGCGCCTGAGGGCGTCGCCGGCGGCCACCACCATGTCCATGTCGAGACAGAGATCGCCCTCGGTACTGCCGCCGTAGATCAGCAGCTGCTGACCGCTGCGTAGATTGGTAGCCAGCGCCACCGGCGTCTTGGCCGCACGCGCCGCCTGCAGCTTCTCGAGGGTCGCCGTCTTCATCCGAGCTTCTCGACGTAGACCTGGACCTTGCCGCCGCAGGCGAGGCCGACTTCCCAGGCCTGCTCATTGGAGACACCGAAATCGAGCAGGCGCGGCCTACCGTCGGAGATCGCCTCGATCGCCTCCTTGATCACCGCGCCCTCGATGCAGCCGCCCGAGACTGAGCCGACGAACTTACCCTTGTCGTCGACGGCAAGCTGGCTGCCCACGGGCCGCGGGCTCGATCCCCAGGTGGTGACCACGGTGGCCAGGGCCACGCCCTTGCCGGACTTGCGCCAAGCGGCGGCTTCGCTGAGGACATCGGTCTCGCTGCTCATGCGGCTTTTCCCGTCCAGATGTAACGCGACGTACGCGGAGTGCCTTCGGCCAGCGCCGTCGCGAGGTCGCTCAGACTATCGAGGTTGTGCGCCGCCCGGAACTCGTCGACATACGGCAGGATGGCTTGCATGCCCAGAGATCGCGGCTCGAAACCCTCGTAGCGCAGCAGGGGGTTGAGCCAGACCAGCCGGTGGCTGGATTTGTGCAGCCGTTCCATCTCGCGGGCGAGGCCGCTGCCGGCGTCGCGGTCGAGCCCGTCGGTGATCAGCAGCACCACGGCATTCTGGCCGAGCACGCGGCGTGACCACAGGCGGTTGAACTCGGCGAGCGTGTGGCCGATGCGCGTCCCGCCGGACCAGTCCTCGACCGCGCGTGCGACCTTGGCCAGAGATTCGTCGACGTCGCGCTGACGCAGGTAGCGCGTCACGTTGGTCAGCCGCGTGCCGAAGAGGAAGGTGAACACGCGGTCGCGGTCGTTGGTGAGCGCGTGCAGGAAATGCAGAAACATGCGCGAGTAGCGTTCCATCGAGCCAGAGATGTCGCAGAGCACGACGATCGGCGGCGGCCGGTCGCGGCGCTTGCGGAACCGGAGAGCGATGACGTCGCCGCCGTTGCGCAAGGAGGCGCGCAGGGTAGCGCGCAGGTCGGCACGGTGCCCGGCGGGGTCGGGGCGGAAGCGACGCGTGGGTACATGGGCGAAAGGCAGGCGTAAGGTCGCCATCATCTTCTTGGCACGCGCCATGTCGTCGGCCGACATCTGCTCGAAATCCATCTTGCGCAGCACTTCGCGGTCGGACCAGGTGAGGGTAGCGTCGAGCGCCTCCTCTTCGCGGATCTCCGGCGGCCGGTTGCGGGCCGGATCGCCGCCGGCCAGCGCTTCGGCGATGCGCCGGTTGACCGGCTTCTTCTCCTCGCCCGGCGCCTCGATGGTGGGCAGCATCATCTGCATCATGCGCTCGAGCAGCTGCGGGTCGCGCCAGAATAGACGGAAGGCCTCGTCGAACAGCTCGCGCTGGTCGCGCCGGTTGACGAAGATAGCGTGCAATGTCCAGTAGAAATCGCTGCGATTGGTGATGCCGGCCGCACGCACTGCGTGCATCGCGTCGATCACCCGGCCGGGCCCGATGGGTAGGCCAGCAGCGCGTAGGGCGCGTGCGAAATGCATCAGGTTGGCGGCCAGCGCACCTTCAGGTGCGCCCGTATCCGCGGCATCGGTCATTTGGGAGCAGCGGCGAGCTCGGTCTCGACCTCGCGCAGGATGCGCGCGGCCTCGGGCCCGCGGATCCTGGCGATGTCGTCCTGGTACTTGAGCAGGGTGCCGAGCGTGTCGTTGATCGTCGCCGGGTCGAGGGTGACGCGGTCGAGCTCGACCAGGGCGCGCGTCCAGTCCAGCGTCTCGGCGATGCCGGGGACCTTGAACAGCTCCTCCTTGCGCAGCTTCTGGATGAAGCCGACGACTTGGCGGGAGAGCTCTTCGGCGGCTCCCGGCGATTTGAGCCGCAGGATCTCGAGCTCGCGCTCGGCATTCGGGTAGTCGACCCAGTAGTAGAAGCAGCGGCGCTTGAGCGCGTCGTGGATCTCGCGCGTGCGGTTGGAGGTGACAACGACGATCGGCGGGGCCGGCGCCTTGATGGTCCCGAGTTCCGGGATGGTCACCTGGTAGTCGGACAATACCTCGAGCAGATAGGCCTCGAACGGTTCGTCGGCGCGGTCGAGCTCGTCGATCAGCAGTACCGGCGGTCCAGCGGGATCGGGCGTCAGCGCCTGCAGCAGCGGGCGGCGGATGAGGAAACGCTCGGAGAAGATCTCGTTCTCGACCGTTTGGCGGCTCTCCTGGCCGGCCTCGGCCAGGCGGATCTCGATCATCTGGCGCGGGTAGTTCCACTCGTAGACCGCCGCGGCAGTATCGAGACCCTCGTAGCATTGCAATCGGATCAGCTTTCGACCGAGCGTCTCTGCGAGTACCTTGGCGATCTCCGTCTTGCCGACACCGGCCTCGCCCTCGAGGAAGAGCGGGCGGTTGAGGCGGAGTGCGAGAAATACCGCCGTCGCCAGGCTGCGATCGGCCACGTAGCGTCCGGCCCCGAGCAGGGTCAATGCGTCGTCGACAGAGGGGGGCAGGGGGCGGGAGCGGGGCGTGGTCATGGCAGTGCTGGGGAGAGGACTGTTCGCTGGTCACTTTAACCCAAAGGAGTGGCCAAAACGAGCCTACGGCTGGCGCCTATTGTTTTACCGCGCCCGAGGTCATGCCGCTGACCAGGTAAGGCTCGATCAGCAGGAAGAGCACCAGCATCGGCAGCAGTGAAACCATGCCGGCCGCCATCAGCGCCGGCCAGTCGACCAGGTACTCGCCGACGAACGACTGCAGGCCTACGGTCATCAGCCAGTTGTCCGGCTTGGTCACCAGCGTGCGGGCAAAGACGAATTCCGACCACGAGACGATGGCGAGGTAGATGCCGCAAGCCGTGAGCCCCGGCTTCGACAGCGGCAGCACGACTAGGCGCAGGGCCTGGATCTCACTGCAGCCGTCGACCATGGCGGCGGATTCGATTTCGCGCGGGATGGTGTCGTAGAAGCCTTTCATCATCCAGGTGGCGAAGGGCACCCCGACCGCGACATTGGCGATCACCAGCCCGAGGAGGTTGTCGATCAGGTGCAGGGTCGAGAACATGATGAAGAAGGGAATGACGATCAGGCTGCCGGGCAGCATCTTGCTGACCAGCAAGGTGAAGCCGGCCGCCTGCTGGGCGGGTGTGCGGAAACGCGAGAGGCTGTAGCCGGCCATGGCTGCGATCACCAAGCTGACGAGGGTCGAGCCGGCGGTGACCAGCACGCTGTTGAGCAGCCAGGTAAAGATCGGCCGGCGGCGGAAGACCTCGAGATAGGCGCCGAGCGTCATCTCCGATAGGGGCGGGAGCAAAGGCGGCTCGCGTGAGAGAACGAGGCGCGTGGGTAGAATAGAGGTGACGAACATCCAGTAGATCGGGAAGAGCACGGTGGCGACCAGCGCCACCGCAGCCGCGAGCAGGCAGGTCTGCCGCAGGGTGGTCGGCTTCACAGCCGGGACTCCCGGATGCCGCGCAGCCCGAGCATCACCAGGACAGCGGCGATCGCCACCATGAATACGCCCAGCGCTGATGCCGTGCCCATGCGGAAGTGGCTGAAGGCTTCCAGGTAGACAAGAATACCGAGCGTTTCGGTGGCGCGGGCCGGGCCGCCGCCGGTGGCAGCGTAGATGATGTCGAACTCGCGGAAGGTCCACAGCGCATTGAGCACCAGCGCCAGGTAGGCTGGCCCGCTTATGCCCGGCCAGGTGACGTAGCGGAAAATCTGCCACGGATTGCCGCCGTCGACGCGCGCCGCCTCGTACTGAGAGTCGGGGATCGACTGGAGTGCTGCCAGGATGGTGATGGTGAAGAAGGGGAAGCTCTTCCATACCGTCGGCAGGATGACGGCGAGCATTGCCGTGTCCGTATTGACGTACCAGGCGAGGTCGGACGACAGCAGACCGAGACAGCGCAGCAGGTAGTTGATCACGCCGTAGGACGCGTCGAGC
>VGEI01000203.1 GCA_016869415.1 Alphaproteobacteria bacterium | reverse complement strand
CGAATGCCGGTTCATGCCTGAACCGGCTTTGGATCCTTCGTCGCGGCGCCTTCGGCCCGGTTGGTTCCGCGCCGTTCAGGGCCGCTGTAGTCCTCGCTGCGCCGGCGCCTGTCAGGCCCGAAATAATCCTTCGCGCGCACGAAGGGTCGCGGATTCTCGATAATGTTCGTCAGGCGCAGGAGCAGTGTCTTCGCCGTAATCGGTTTGGCCAGAAACTCGGTGACGCCAGAATCCCGCGCCTTAAAGATGCGATTCCTTTCGGTATGGCCGGTCATCATGATGATTGGCAGGAAGGTGTTCGGGCTATCCTCGGCCGTGCGCACTTGGCGCACGAACTCGAGCCCGTCCATCGGCTCCATCACCCAGTCGACGATAACGACGTCGATCGGGCCACCGCGCAGCTCCTGCAGCGCGGTCTGGCCATCGGTAGCCTCGCGGACGGTCTGAACGCCGAGCGCGTTCAGGATCGTCTTGACCAGCATGCGCATGTTCTTGCTGTCGTCGACGATCAGCACGCGCAATTTCGAAAGGTTGTAGCCCATACCGGTGCCGCCGCGCCGTTACTACGCTCGTGATTGGTCCGTAGGTGACCCCAAGCCGTCTCCTGCTGCCAACCGCAAGATACTGCCACCTGCTTACCGTTCGCCGCCCCGTTATCTCGGGCGCCGGCTCACACGCGGAGAGCCCATCCCGGTCAGGACGTTCGTCGCCGTGCCTGCAGGGCCTGTGCGACCTTGGAGGCCGGCGATCGGCGAAGATAATCGCAAATAAGCCCCCCGGAGTCAGCAAGTTTGTCTAAATTCACCTTGGTCGAAATGCCCAATCCGTTCAACAGGTAAAGCACATCTTCGGAGGCTACGTTGCCTGACGCACCGCGGGCGTAGGGGCAGCCCCCAAGACCGGCCACCGAGGAATCGACGACCCCAATCCCGCGCTCGAGGCAGGCCAGGATATTGGCCAGCGCCTGTCCGTAGGTGTCGTGGAAATGCACGGCGAGGCGGTCGCGCGGCACCACCTTGGCCGCCGCCTCGATCATGGCGACCGCCACGGCAGGTGTGCCCACGCCGATGGTGTCCCCTAATGAAATCTCGTAGCAGCCCAGCGCCAGCAGCTTCTGCGAGATATCGGCGACCGCTTCCGGCGCGATAGCTCCCTCGTAGGGACAACCCAGCACGCAGGAGACGTAGCCGCGTACCCGCATTCCGGCCGCCTTCGCCTTGGCCGCGACCGGCGCGAACCGCTCCAGGCTCTCCGCAATCGAGCAATTGATGTTCTTGCGCGAAAACGTCTCCGACGCGGCGCCGAAAATGGCGATCTCCGTGCAACCGGCAGCAGCGGCGGCCTCAAAGCCCTTCATATTCGGCACCAGGACCGGATAGCTCACGCCGGGGCGCCGGGCGATTCCGGCTAGAACCTCGGCCGTATCTGCCATTTGTGGCACCCATTTGGGGGAGACGAACGCTCCGGCCTCGATCGCCGTCAGGCCGGCGTCGGCAAGCGCTTCGATGAGCCGCACCTTGATCGCCGTCGGCACGGTCGTGGCTTCGTTCTGCAACCCGTCACGCGGTCCGACCTCCACCATCCGCACGGACCTGGGATAAGTCATATCAGGCCTCAGCCACCTTGAAGGCGACCAGTTCGGCCCCTTCCTCGACCTGGTCGCCAACCTTGTAGCGCAAGCGCTCGACCACGCCGTCCGCCGGTGCTGCGATGGTGTGCTCCATCTTCATCGCTTCGAGCACCAGGAGCGGTGCGCCGCGCTTCACGGCGGCCCCGGCGGCCACGCGCAGAGCCACGATCTTTCCCGGCATCGGCGCGGTCAGGCCCCCGCTGCCGACTGCCCCATCGCCGGCCTCTGCCAGCGGATTAGCCAGCATTAAAGTGTGATTGTGGCCGGCGATGACGAGAGTGAGCTCGTCGCCGCGACGCAGGAACGTAGCGTGATGCCGCACGCCGCCGAGCATGGCGTCGAGACGGGTTCCAAGCAACGTGCCCCGCGCCATCACCGATGCCCCGGGTAGATCGACGAGAACGCCGCTGCCGCGGAAATGCACGGTGACGGCAATCTCGCCCGCGACAGGGTCGCGCAGCCGCAGCACATGGTGAGCGTCGTCGTTGAGCCGCCAGCCGCCGGCAAGATGCCAGGGGCTGTAGGGGTCAGAGCTGCGTCTTGCCTCCTCTTGGGCCTGAGACTGGCGCGTCAGCATGAGGGCGAGCGCTACAAGGCCGATCGCCGTTTCCGGGGCGGGAGCCGGCGGCGGAACCAGTGCAGTGCGGTGCCGGGCGATGAAACCGGTGTCGACCTCGCCACCGGCGAAGCTAGGATGCGCGGCCAGAGTGGCCAGGAAACTCCGGTTGGTCGAGAGGCCGACGATTTCCGTGTCCGCCAGTGCACCAACGAGGCGACGACGGGCCGATTCTCGGTCGCGATCCCAGACGATCAACTTGGCGATCATCGGATCGTAGTGGATCGACACGGCGTCGCCAGCAGTGACACCCGTATCGACGCGCACATGCGGACCCGTGGCCGGGAAACGCAGGTGGCGAAGCGTACCGGTGGCGGGGAGAAAATCGCGCGCCGGGTCCTCGGCATAGAGGCGCACTTCGAAGGCGTGGCCGTTGATCCGCAGCTGATCCTGGGTGAGCGGCAGCGCCTCGCCCTGGGCGACGCGCAGCTGCCACTCGACCAGATCCTGCCCAGTGATCATCTCGGTCACCGGATGCTCGACCTGGAGGCGCGTGTTCATCTCCATGAAGTAGAACGTGCCGTCAGGTGCGGCGATGAATTCGACCGTGCCGGCCCCGCGGTAGCCGACCGCCTGGGCCGCCCTGACCGCCGCTTCGCCCATGGCACGGCGGCGCTCCGCCGTCATCCCGGGAGCGGGCGCCTCCTCGATCACCTTCTGATGGCGGCGCTGGATCGAGCAGTCGCGTTCGAACAGATAGACGGCGTTGCCGTGGCCGTCGGCGAAGACCTGGATCTCGATGTGCCGCGGCCGCAGCAGATACTTTTCGACCAGCAGCCGGTCGTCGCCGAAGGCGGACTTGGCCTCGCGTTGGGCGCCTTCGACCGCCTCGGCGAGCCCGCCTTCCGTCTCGACGATGCGCATACCCTTGCCGCCGCCGCCGGCCGAAGCCTTGATCAGCACGGGATAGCCGATGCGCTTCGCCTCGGCGGTGAAGGTCTTCAGATCCTGCGCCTCGCCGTGATAGCCCGGGACCACCGGCACCCCGGCCTTCTCCATCAGCGCCTTGGCTGCACTCTTGCCGCCCATGGCGCGGATGGAAGAGGCCGGCGGACCGACGAAGACGATGCCCGCCTGGGCGCAAGCCTCGGCGAACTCGGCGTTCTCCGAGAGGAAGCCGTAGCCGGGATGGATGGCGTCGGCGCCGCTCTGCTTCGCGGCCGCGATCACGGCCTCGATCTTCAGGTAGCTCTCGCGCGCCGGAGCCGGGCCGATACGATAGGCCTCGTCGGCCTGCTTCACATGCTGCGCGCCCGCATCGGCGTCCGAGTAGACAGCGACCGTGCGGACGCCCAGCCGTCGTGCGGTGCGGATCACCCGGCAGGCGATTTCGCCACGATTGGCGATCAGGAGCTTGCCGATCGTCAGCGCCATGTGGCCTTGCGCTTCTCGAGGAATGCGGCGATCCCCTCGCGCCCCTCGGGCGAGACCCGGATCTCGGCGATGCGCCGCGCCGTGTCGGCGATCATTCCGGCATCGACCGGAGCGCGGGCGACACGGCGGACGAGATCCTTGGCCGCCGCCTGCGCCGCGGGCCCGCAGGCGACAAGGGAATCGATGATCTGGGCGACGATCAGCGGCAACTCGTCGGGCTTGCAGGTCTGGTGCACCAAGCCGATGCGCTGCGCCTCGTGGGCGTTGAAGGCCTCGGCGGTGAGGAAGTAGCGCCGCGCCTGGCGCTCGCCGATGGCGGCGACGACATAGGGGCTGATGGTCGCCGGCGTCAGGCCGAGCCGCACCTCGGTCAGCGCAAAGCTCGCCGCCTCGACCGCCACGGCGATGTCGCAGCAGGCGACCAGCCCTACGCCGCCACCGTAGGCGTTGCCCTGCACCGCCGCGATGGTCGGCTTGCCTAGAAAATTGAGCGTGCGTAGCAGCTCGGCCAGGGCCTCGGCGTCCCGCCGGTTCTCGGCCTCGGTATAGCCGGCCATGCGCTTCATCCAGCCGAGGTCGGCACCGGCGGAGAAGCTCTTGCCGCGCCCGGCCAGCACCACCACGCGCACCTTTTCGTCCGCTTCGACCCGGCGCAGCTCCCCGGTCAGGGTGGCGATCAGCGTGTCGTCGAAGGCGTTGTGGACCTCCGGCCGGTTGAGCCAGACGGTCGCCGCACCGCGGCCGTCGATATCGGTCTCGATGATGGTCATGTCTACATGCGGAACACGCCGAAGCGCGTCTCCTCGACCGGTGCGTTGAGCGAGGCCGACAGCCCCAGGCCGAGCACCATGCGCGTCTCGGCCGGATCGATGATGCCGTCGTCCCATAGCCGGGCCGAGGCGTAATAGGGATGCCCTTGCGTCTCGTACTGGTCGCGCAGCGGCTGCTTGAACTTCTCCTCCTCCTCCTTCGACCAGCTCCGCCCCTGCGCCTCGAGATTGTCGCGGCGCACGGTGGCCAGCACGCTGGCCGCCTGCTCGCCGCCCATCACCGAGATGCGCGCGTTGGGCCACATCCAGAGAAAGCGCGGCCCGAAAGCCCGGCCGCACATGCCGTAATTGCCGGCACCGAAACTGCCGCCGACGATCACGGTGAACTTGGGCACCTGCGCGCAGGAGACCGCGGTCACCATCTTGGCGCCGTCCCGGGCGATACCGCCGGACTCGTATTTGCGGCCGACCATGAAGCCGGAGATGTTCTGCAAGAAGACGAGCGGAATGCGGCGCTGGGCGCAGAGCTCGATGAAATGCGCCCCCTTGAGCGCCGATTCCGAGAACAGGATGCCGTTGTTGGCGACGATGCCGACGGGATAGCCCCAGATACGGGCGAAGCCGGTGACCAGCGTCGTGCCGTAGAGCGGCTTGAACTCGTCGAGCTCGCTGCCGTCGACTATGCGCGCAATGATCTCGCGCACTTCGTAGGGCTTGCGCACGTCGGTGGGGATCACGCCGTAGACACCCTCGGCATCGTGGAGCGGCTCGACCGGCGGCCGGACGTCGAGCGTCACCGACTTCGTGCGGTTGAGGTTGCCGACGATGCGCCGTGCCAGGGCCAGCGCATGGGCATCGCTCTGCGCATAGTGATCGACCACGCCGGACACCCGCGCGTGGACGTCGGCGCCGCCAAGCTCCTCGGCGGTGACGACCTCGCCGGTCGCAGCCTTCACCAGCGGCGGCCCGCCCAGGAAGATCGTGCCCTGGTTCCTGACGATGATCGCCTCGTCCGACATCGCCGGCACATAGGCGCCGCCCGCGGTGCACGAGCCCATGACCACGGCGATCTGCGGGATGCCGGCTGCCGACAGGGTCGCCTGGTTGTAGAAGATGCGGCCGAAATGATCGCGGTCGGGAAAGACCTCGTCCTGGTTCGGCAGGTTGGCGCCACCCGAATCCACGAGGTAGACGCAAGGCAGGTTGTTCTGGCGGGCGATCTCCTGCGCCCGCACGTGCTTCTTCACCGTCATCGGAAAGTAAGTGCCGCCCTTGACCGTGGCGTCATTGCACACGACCACACATTCGCGTCCCTCGATCCGGCCGATGCCGGTGACGATGCCCGCCGCCGGCACATCCGTGCCGTACATGCCGTAGGCAGCGAACTGTGACAGCTCGAGGAACGGGGAGCCGACGTCGAGCAGCAGGCGGATGCGCTCTCGCGGCAACAGCTTGCCGCGGGCAGTGTGCTTGTCGCGGGCGGAGGCCCCACCGCCCTGTTTGATCGTGCCGAGCTGGGTGCGCAGGTCGGCGACCAACGCCTTCATCGCCGTGGCGTTGGCGCGAAACCCTTCGTCCTGGGTGTCGATGGCGGTCTTGATCGCCGTCATTTCTTCCGGGGCTCGTAGCTGGCGACAGGACCGCCGGCTTCCTTCCACGCCTTGAGGCCGCCTTCGAGCTGGGACACGGGCTTGAGGCCCATGCCCTGCACCGTGTGGGTAGCGAGCGCCGAGCGCCATGCCGACTGGCAATAGAAGAGGAAGCGCTTGCCCGAGCCGAAGACCTCCCGGTAGTACGGGCTGGTCGGATCGATCCAGAATTCGAGCGTGCCACGCGTGGCATGTACGGCGCCGGGGATCATGCCCTCGCGCTCCAGCTCGCGCGGGTCTCGGATATCGACGAAGACGACGTTGGGATCCTTGTGCAGCTCGATCGCATCGGCAACCGGCACGGTCTCGATGACGGCCGTGGCCTCATCGACCAGCTGCTTGTGGGTCTTGGTCAGGGCCATGTTTTTTCACAAGCTCGTATTGATCCATGACGATATATCGATTTGCGGGTATCTGATTCAAACCAATCTCTTGCGATACCACACGAACATCATCCGTCTTCGACACAACGACAAATTCGACGCTTGAGTAGTCAAAAGTAAGATCATTTGGAACACGCCATTCGCGTTCATGCACAAAATCAATGACACCTTTCGCCATCTCGTTCATTGGATCAAACGGAGTGA
>VGEI01000202.1 GCA_016869415.1 Alphaproteobacteria bacterium | reverse complement strand
GATCCTGGTTCCCGGCGGTACCGAGAACGTCAAGGTCAACACGCCGATCGCCGTGATCCTGGAAGAGGGGGAGGATGCCTCAGCGGTGAAGTCGAAGGCGCCGGCTGCGGAGACGAAGGCGCCTGCGGCACCGGCAGCGACGGCCGCCGGTACCGCCCCGAAAGCGGCGGCAGTTCCGGCGGAGAAGGAATACAGCGGCGCCACGGCCACGGTGACCGTGCGCGAGGCGCTACGTGACGCCATGGCCGAAGAGATGCGCCGCGACCCCAATGTCTACCTGATGGGTGAAGAGGTCGCGCAGTACCAGGGCGCCTACAAGGTCAGCCAGAACCTGCTGCAGGAGTTCGGACCCAAGCGGGTGATCGACGCACCGATCACCGAGCACGGTTTTGCCGGCCTCAATGTCGGCGCCGCCCTCATGGGGTTGAAGCCGATTGTCGAGTTCATGACTTTCAACTTCGCTATGCAGGCGATCGACCAGATCATCAACTCGGCGGCCAAGACGCTTTACATGTCGGGCGGCCAGATGGGCTGTCCTATCGTTTTCCGCGGGCCCAACGGTGCCGCGGCCCGGGTGGCCGCCCAGCACTCGCAGTGCTATGCCAGCTGGTACGCCCATTGTCCCGGCCTCAAGGTCGTCAGCCCGTACTCGGCGGCCGATCACAAGGGCCTGCTCAAGGCGGCGATCCGCGATCCCAACCCGGTCGTCTTCCTCGAGAACGAGATCCTCTACGGCATGTCGGGCGACGTGCCGACCGATGCCGATCATCTGGTGCCCATCGGCAAGGCGAGGATCGCCCGGCCGGGCAAGGATGTGACGATCACCGCCTTCTCGATCATGGTCGGCAAGGCGCTGCAGGCGGCCGAGACCTTGGCCAAGGAAGGCATCGACGCCGAGGTCATCGACCTGCGCACCCTGCGCCCACTCGACACGGAGACCATCGTCCGGTCGGTGCAGAAGACCAACCGCCTGGTCTCGGTGGAGGAAGGCTGGCCTTTCGCCGGCATCGGCTCCGAGCTCGCTGCGGTCATGATGGATCTGGCGTTCGACCACCTCGATGCGCCGGTCAAGCGGGTTGCCGGCCTCGATGTGCCGATGCCTTACGCCGCCAACCTCGAGAAGATGGCCCTGCCGCAGCCCGACGACATCGTCGCCGCGGCCAAAGCCGTCCTCTACAAGAGCTGAGCGGAGGCGCCCATGCCGATCCAGGTGCTGATGCCCGCTCTCTCGCCGACCATGACCGAGGGCAAGATCGCCCGCTGGCTCAAGCAGGAAGGCGACAAGGTCAAATCGGGTGACGTACTGGCCGAGATCGAGACCGACAAAGCGACCATGGAGGTCGAGGCGGTCGACGAGGGCTCGCTGGGCAAGATCCTGGTCGCTGGCGGAACGGAAGGCGTCAAGGTCAACACGCCCATCGCGCTGATCTTGGAGGAGGGCGAGGACAAGGGCGCTCTGACCGGTGCGGCCGCTTCAGCCGCGCCAGCGCCCAAGGCGACCGCGCCTGCAGCGGTTCCGGCCACCGCTACCCCGGGGGCGACGCCGCTTGCCCAGCGCATGGCCGAGCAGGCCGGCGTGAACCTGGCCGGTGTTGCCGGCAGCGGTTCGGGAGGCAAGGTGACGCGCAACGATGTCGCTGCCGCGGCGGCGGGCGCGATGCCGGCCGCAAAGGCCAATGGCGGCGGCCGCGTCTTCGCCAGCCCGCTCGCCCGGCGCATTGCCGAGCAGAAGGGGCTCGACCTTTCGCGTATCGCAGGCTCGGGCCCTAACGGCCGCATCGTGAAATCGGATGTCGAAGCGTCCGCTTCTTCGCCGTCGCGCACAGCTGCCGCGCCGGCCCCGCGCGCTCCGGCGAGCCAGCCCACGCCGGCGGCTGCCGTCATAGCCGGCCCGACGCCGCATCACCTTGTGCCGCATTCGACCATGCGCAAGGTCATCGCCAAGCGCCTGACCGAATCCAAGCAACTTGTGCCGCATTTCTATCTGACGCTCGATTGCGAGATCGACACGTTGCTCAAGGGCCGTGAGGCGCTTAACGCCCAGTCCCCCAAAGACGACGGCGCTTACAAGCTCTCGGTCAACGACTTCGTCATCAAGGCGACGGCCATGGCGCTCAAGAAGGTGCCGACCGCCAATGTCTCGTGGAGTGACGAGGGCATGATCGTCTACGAGCGGGCCGACATCTCGGTGGCGGTCGCCATCCCCGGCGGGCTGATTACGCCGATCGTCTTCGACGCGGCCAACAAGGGCCTGATCCAGATCTCCAACGAGATGCGCGACCTCGCCAAGCGAGCGCGCGACAACAAGCTCAAGCCAGAGGAGTTCCAGGGCGGCACCTTCTCGATCTCCAACCTCGGCATGTACGGCATCAAGCATTTCGAGGCGGTGATCAATCCGCCGCAGGGCGGCATCCTGGCCATCGGTGCGGGCGAGCAGCGCGCTGTGGTCAAGAACGGCCAGGTCACGGCGGCCAATGTCATGTCGGTGACGCTCTCCGCTGACCACCGCGCCATCGACGGGGCCGTGGGCGCGGAGTTCATCGCGACGTTCAAGAAGCTGATCGAGGAACCGTTGAGCATGCTCCTTTAGGAAGGCTCTCATGGCCGATGGCGTGCGGGTGAACCTCGCCGAGAAGCTGGCGACATTCAGTGAGACGTGGCAGCCGAAGATCGTCGAAACCATCGACGACTACGAGATCAAGGTGGTGAAGGTCGACGGCGATTTCGTCTGGCACCGGCACGCCGAGGCCGACGAGCTGTTCATCGTGCTCAAGGGCAAGCTGCGGATGGATTTCCGCGGCCGCGAGGTCGCCATCGGGCCCGGCGAGCTGATCGTGGTGCCACGCGGCACCGAGCACAAGCCGCATGCGGAGAATTGCGAGATGATCCTGCTCGAACGCCGCGGTGTAGCCAACACCGGAGACGGCCCGGCAACCGAGCGTACCGCCACCCCCGTGAGGATTTAGAGCATGGCTGAGCAGAATTTCGACATCATCGTGGTAGGTGGCGGGCCGGGCGGCTATGTCGCGGCCATCCGCGCCGCGCAGCTCAAGATGAAGGTGGCGCTGGTCGAGCGCGAACACCTCGGTGGCATCTGTCTCAACTGGGGCTGCATTCCGACCAAGGCGCTGCTGCGCTCGTCGGAGATCAACCATCTGCTGCATCACCTCGATGCCTATGGCTTTAAGGCCGACAATGTCTCTTTCGACATCGCCAAGATCGTCAAGCGTTCGCGCGCCGTAGCCAAGCAGCTCACCGACGGCGTCAAGTTCCTGATGAAGAAGAACAACGTCACGGTGTTCGACGGCCACGCCAAGCTGGCGGGGAAGGGCAAGCTCAAAGTCGAGAAAGACGGCAAACCGGTCGCCGATCTCGCGGCCAAGCACATCGTGTTAGCCACGGGTGCCAGGGCGCGCACGTTGCCGGGCTTGGAGCCCGACGGCAAGTTGGTGTGGACCTACCAGGAAGCCATGGTGCCGCCGGCGATGCCCAAATCTCTGCTGGTTGTCGGCTCGGGCGCCATCGGCATCGAGTTCGCCAGCTTTTACCGCAATCTCGGTGCCGAGGTGACGGTGGTCGAGGTCATGGACCGCGTGCTGCCGGTTGAGGACGAGGAGATCTCCGCCTTCGCTCGCAAGGCCTTCGAGAAACAGGGCATGAAGATTCTGACCTCGGCGACGGTGAAGGCGCTCAAGAAGGGTGCCGACAACGTCACTGTGACGATCGAAGCTGCCGGCAAGAGCCAGGACATCACCGTCGAGCGGGTGATCCTCGCCGTCGGTATCGTCGGCAACGTCGAGAACATCGGCATCGAAGGCACGAAGGTCAAAGTCGAGAAGACGCATGTGGCGATCAACGAGTGGTGCGAAACCGGCGAGCCGGGCGTCTACGCCATCGGCGACCTCGTCGGTTCGCCCTGGCTGGCCCATAAGGCGATGCATGAGGGCGTCATGTGCGTGGAGAAGATCGCCGGCGTGAAGGGCGTGCACCCGATGGACACGACGAAGATCCCGGGTTGCACTTATTGCATGCCACAGGTGGCAAGCGTCGGCCTGACCGAGAAAGCGGCGAAGGCCAAGGGGCATGAGGTGCGGGTGGGCAAGTTCCCCTTCATTGGCAACGGCAAGGCTATAGCGCTGGGCGAGCCCGAGGGTCTGGTCAAGACGGTGTTCGACGCCAAGACCGGGGAGCTCCTGGGCGCGCACATGATCGGCGCCGAGGTGACCGAGCTGATCCAGGGCTACGGCATCGCCCGCACGCTGGAGACCACCGAGGCCGAGCTGATGCACACGGTGTTCCCGCATCCGACGCTGTCGGAGATGATGCACGAGGCCGTGCTTGCGGCCTACGGCAAGACCCTCCATATGTAAAGACATGCCGCTCGACGCCGACTCGCGCCCGCGCCACCCCGAGAAGGCGCACCGTCCGGACAACCCCGTCCGAACGCGCAAGCCGGCGTGGATCCGCGTCAAGGCTCCGGTCAGCCGCGAGTATCACGAGACCCGCGAGTTGATGCGTCGACTCAACCTCGCCACGGTGTGCGAGGAGGCGGCCTGCCCGAACATCGGCGAATGCTGGAAGAAGAAGCATGCCACAGTGATGATCTTGGGCTCGGTCTGCACTCGGGCCTGCGCCTTCTGCAACGTGGCGACGGGATTGCCCGACAAGCTCGACCCGCACGAGCCCGAGCATGTGGCCGAGGCGGTGGCCAAGCTCGGGATGGCGCATATCGTCATCACCTCGGTGGATCGGGATGATCTGCCGGACGGCGGCGCCAGCCAGTTCGTGCGAGTGATCGAGGAGATCCGCAAGAACAGTCCTCAAACCACCATTGAGATCCTGACACCCGATTTCTTGCGCAAGGACGGCGCGATCGAGGCGGTCGTGGCGGCCAAGCCCGACGTCTACAACCACAATCTCGAGACGGTGCCTCGGCTCTATCCGACGATCCGGCCTGGGGCGCGCTACTTCCACTCGCTTCGCCTGCTCGATACGGTGAAGAAGCTCGATCCCTCGATCTTCACCAAATCGGGGCTGATGGTAGGGCTGGGCGAGGAGCGCAACGAGATCCTGCAGGTGATGGACGACTTGCGCTCGGCCGACGTCGATTTCCTGACCATCGGCCAGTATCTGCAGCCCACGGCCAAGCATGCCGCTGTCGAACGCTTCGTGACACCGGATGAGTTCGACGGCTATTGCACGATGGCGGCCTCGAAGGGTTTCCTGCTGGTCTCGGCCAGCCCATTGACCCGCTCGTCGTATCACGCCGATGCCGATTTCGAGCGTCTGCGTATGGCCCGCCAGGCGAAGCTGGGGGCGGCGTGAGGTTGCTCCTCATCGGGATGGCCGTCCTGGCCGTTTGCGCCTGTGCCAGCGATCCGGTGGAGCGCGCGGTCTATGACACTTTGCGGCGTTATGAGGAGCGGCGCCCCGCGCCCGGCGAGGCGCCGAGGGCGCTGCCGACCTACGACGAGTACAAGCGCCAGCGCCACGCCGAACGGCTCTGACGGCGACCATGCCGACGCACGCGGAAAAGCGGGTGCTGCCCTATACGCCTGAGCAGCTTTTCGATCTTGTCGCCCAGATCGAGCGCTACCCCGAGTTCCTCCCCTGGTGCGCTGCGGCACGCATCCGCAGCCGAGAGGGCAACGCGGTGGTCGCCGATCTGGTGATCGGCTTCAAGATGATCCGCGAGCGCTATACGTCGCGCGTCATTCTCGATCGCCCGCGCCGGATCGACGTGACCTACCTCGAAGGCCCCCTCAAGCACATGAACAATCATTGGGTGTTCGCGCCTCATCCCTCGGGTGGGACCGAGATCGACTTCTTCGTCGATTTCGAGTTCCACTCGAAGATGCTCCAGGCGCTGATCGGCGCCCTGTTCCACGAGGCGTTGCGGCGGCTGGTCGGGGCGTTCGAGGTGCGCGCCAAGCAGCTTTACGGAGAGGGCGGGCAGGCCGGGGCTGCGGCAGCGCGGCCGGCGCGCTAGCTCTGGACTTCCTCGCTCGTCGCGGTGTCGAAATCGAGCAGCATGGGCGCGCGCTCGATGATCGCTGCCAGGATGTCCTCTGCGACCTTGATGTCCGCTGCGGTGCGATCGCCGAAGCGCCCGGTGAAGCGCGGGTCGAGAAATTTTTCGTGCGCGCGGTGGAGGTTACGCAGCTCGCGCATGAAGACGTCGCGTGAGCCCAGCGGCAGTGCGTCCCGCTCGGAGAGGATGCGCAGGAAATGCAGGCTGGCGGTGAGCGTGGCCGAGAGCAGGAAGATCGTCAGCTCGTCGAACTTTTCCTCAAGATCGGCTTCCTTGCCGCCCTTCATATTCTTCAGGCGGTGCTCGATGAGGATCGACAGCGTGTCGAAATCGTCGCAGCGCTTCTTGAACTCCTGATAGGCCTGGAATTTGTCGCGGCGCGCGTCTGCGGAAGCGAGGCCGGCGGTCTGAATGACCTGGCTCGACCTATGCTCGAGTGCGCCAAGCAATTGTTCGACCTCGCCGCGATTATACTGTCGGGACATTCATACCCCTGAGCTGGCGCTACCCCGCTGTAAGTCCAGGTGCTCCCCAGCAATTCCAAAGGCTTATAGGTCAAATCCTAGAATCCTACTCGGCGTGAGGCAACCGAAACCCATGGTTGACACAAGGTTGTGTGCCGAATTTCCGCTTGCTT
>VGEI01000201.1 GCA_016869415.1 Alphaproteobacteria bacterium | reverse complement strand
CGGCGGGGGTCAGTGGTTCAATCCCACTAGTGCCCACCATCCTCTCATCCGGCGTGGCGCAACCCGATGCCCTTGAGGCGACTCGGGCGCCACCCCTATGCTTCGAGTCATGATGCGTTTCAGACCGCTCTGCTGCGTGCTTTTCGGCATGATTGGCGGTCTGGCTCTGGCACCGGATTGCGGTGCGCAGATGCTGGATCGCGATACCCGCCTCGGGCGGGCGAGCGACGACTTCCAACGTGGCGACCATGTCAGTGCATGGTTCGGTTTCTGGGGTCTGGCCCGAGAAGGCTACGCTGCGGCTCAGTTCAATCTCGGCCAATTCTATCGCCAGGGCATCGGCATTGCCGCCGATTTGGTCATTGCCCGCTATTGGTACGCGGAAGCCGCGGCCCAAGGTCACCCGCACGCCCAGTACAATCTGGGCCTGATGTTTGAACGAGGCCATGGCACGACGGCCGACCTCGTCGAGGCCAAGGCCTGGTATCGGCGTGCTGCGGCGCAGAACGTGTTGGACGCCCGGAGCGCGCTGGACCGCCTGGAGAGGTCTGAACTTCCGAAACGCAGTAGCCAAGTCACCCCGAGATCCTCGCCGCCTGGCCTCGCCGACGCCGTCAGTCGGTAGGCGCCCTTGCCCCCTAGCGCAGCGGGCAATATGCAAAGAAGCAGAAGGCAGTGCGGCGAACGCTGGCCGCCATCCTGCTCCGCTGAGGAGGCATTTGCACCGCCGGCTGACTACCGCTATCCATTCAGGGCGGAGGAGCGAGCGGCGGACGGGCCGCCCGCTTCCGCCGCCACGCCGGGTTAACGCGGCGTCGAAAAATCCAAGGCGGACTGGGCGGTTGTCGGGTTTCCATGGCGGACGACTACATCCTGCAGACCGAGGGTCTGACCAAGGAGTTTCGCGGTTTCGTGGCCGTGAAGGACGTGAACCTGCGCGTCCGCCGCGGCGCGATCCATGCGCTGATCGGCCCCAACGGCGCCGGCAAGACCACCTGCTTCAACCTGCTCACCCATTTCCTGACGCCGACGCGGGGCCGCATCGCCTACAACGGCCGTGACATCACAGGATCGAAGCCGGCGGACATCGCCCGCATGGGTATGGTGCGCTCGTTCCAGATCTCGGCCGTGTTCCCCCATCTCTCGGTACTTGAGAATGTCCGCATCGCGCTGCAGAAGCGGCGCGGTGACTCCTTCGATTTCTGGCGGCCGGATACCGTTCTCGACGCGCTCAATGACCGCGCGCTCGAGCTGATCGACGCCGTCGGGCTGGCCGACTTCGTCCACGCGATCGCCGTCGAGCTGCCCTATGGGCGCAAGCGCGCGCTGGAGATCGCCACCACTCTGGCGCTCGATCCCGAAATGATGCTGCTCGACGAGCCGACCGCCGGCATGGGCCACGAGGATGTGGACCGTATCTCGGCGCTGATCAAGAAGGTCGCGGCGAACCGGACCGTGCTGATGGTCGAGCACAATCTCAGCGTCGTCGCCAATCTGTCGAACACCATTACCGTGCTGGCCCGCGGCGAGATCCTCGCCGAAGGCGACTACGCTGCGGTGTCGAAAAACCCACAGGTCGTCGAAGCCTACATGGGATCCGGCCATGCCTGAGGCCGCCGCTCTTTCCCCGCTCCTCGGCGTCAAGGGCCTCAACGCCTGGTACGGGGAGTCACACATCCTGCATGGCATGGACTTCCACATCATGCCGGGCGAGGTCGTGACCCTGCTCGGCCGCAACGGTGCAGGCAAGACCACGACCATGAAATCGATCATGGGTATCGTCGGTCGGCGCAGCGGCTCGGTGACCTATGACGGCCAGGAGCTGATCGGCCTGCCTTCCAACCGCATCGCGCGCCTGGGCCTCGCCTTCTGCCCCGAAGAGCGCGGGATCTTCGCCAGCCTGAACGTCGAAGAGAACCTGCTGCTGCCCCCCGAGGTGCGCAGCGGCGGCTTGCCTCTCTCGACGATCTTCGAGCTCTTCCCCAACCTCAAGGAGCGGCTGTCCAGCCAGGGGACCAAGCTCTCAGGCGGCGAGCAGCAGATGCTGGCCATCGCCCGCATCCTGCGTACCGGTGCCCGCCTGCTCCTGCTCGACGAGCCGACGGAAGGGCTCGCCCCCGTCATCATCCAGCAGATCGGCCGCACCATCCGGAGGTTGAAGCAGGAAGGGTTCACCATCCTCCTGGTCGAGCAGAATTTCCGCTTTGCCGCGACCGTTGCCGACCGCCATTATGTCGTCGAACGGGGCAAGGTCATCGACATGATCCCGAACGCGCAGCTCGACCAGAACATGGCAAAGCTGCACGAGTATCTAGGCGTCTAGAGTCTCAATTCACATGAGGAGGAACCGCCCAATGAAATTCACCCGCACCATGACGCTGGCCGCGACGGTCGCTCTTGCGATCGGCGCAGGCCAGGCGCAGGCCCAGTATTCGGACGGCACGATCAAGATCGGCGTGCTCACCGACATGTCGAGCCTCTATACCGACCTCTCCGGCGCCGGCTCGCTGCTCGCCGCGCGCCTGGCCGCCGAGGACTTCGGCGCCGCCGCCAAGGGCATGAAGGTCGAGTTCGTCAACGCCGACCACCAGAACAAGGCGGATGTCGGCTCGGCCGTCGCCCGTCAGTGGTACGACGTCGACAAGGTCGACGTGATCGTCGACACGCCCAACTCTGGCGTCGCCCTCGCGGTCAACCAGATCACCAGGGAAAAGAACAAGGTCTTTCTGGTGTCCGGCGCCGCGACCTCCGACCTCTCGGGCAAAGCCTGCTCGCCCAACACCATCCACTGGACCTATGACACTTGGCTGCTCGCCAACGGAACCGGTAACGCGATCGTCAAGACCGGCGGCGACAGCTGGTACTTTCTGACCGCCGACTACGCCTTCGGCCACGCGCTGGAGGGCGACACCGAGGCGGTCGTCACCAAGAATGGCGGCAAGGTGCTCGGCAAGGTCCGCCACCCCCTGAATACCGCCGACTTCTCGTCGTTCCTGCTGCAGGCGCAGGCCTCCAAAGCCAAGATCATCGGCCTGGCCAATGCCGGCGGCGACACCACCAACTCGATCAAGCAGGCTGCCGAGTTCGGCATCGTGCGCGGCGGTCAGAACCTCGCCGGGCTTCTGGTCTTCCTCACCGACGTCCATGCACTCGGCCTGCAGACCGCCCAGGGCCTGATCTTCACCGAGACCTGGTACTGGGACATGAACGATAACAACCGCGCCTTCGCCAAGCGCATGGCCGCGGCCAACAAGGGTATTCATCCGACGATGATCCATGCCGGCGTGTATTCGGCCGTGACCCACTACCTGAAGGCCGTGGAAGCGCTGAAGAGCGACGCCGATGGCGGCGCGGTGGTCAAGAAGATGAAGGACACGCCGACCAACGATCCGCTCTTCGGTCAGGGCTCGATCCGGCAGGACGGCCGCAAGATCCATCCTGCCTACCTTTTCGAAGTCAAGAAGCCGGCCGAGTCGAAGGCTCCTTGGGATTACTACAAGCTCCGCGCCACCATTCCGGCGGAGCAGGCCTTCCGGCCGGTGAACGAGGGCAACTGCCCGCTGGTCAGGGGCTGAGCTGATACGCGCCGGGGCGGGCTGAACGTCCGCCCCGGCGTTTGTTTTCGACGGTCGCGATGTTCGATTTTCTGGGTATCCCGCCGCAGGCGTTGTTCGGCCAGCTCTTGCTGGGCCTGATCAACGGCTCGTTCTACGCCATGCTGAGCCTCGGCCTGGCTGTGATCTTCGGGCTACTCAACATCATCAATTTCACCCACGGCGCCCAGTACATGATGGGCGCCTTCGGGGCTTATTTCCTGCTGCAGTATCTCGGCCTCAGCTACTGGTGGGCGCTGGTCATTTCACCGCTTGTCGTCGGTCTCACCGGCGTGATCGTCGAACGGCTGATGCTCAAGCACCTCTACAAGCTCGACCACCTCTACGGCCTGCTATTGACCTTCGGTCTCGCCTTGATCACCGAAGGCCTGTTCCGCAACGAGTTCGGCTCCTCGGGACAGCCCTACCGCATCCCCGAGCAGCTTCTGGGCGGCAACAATCTCGGCTTCATGTTCCTGCCTAACTACCGCGCCTGGGTGGTCGTTGCCTCCCTCACCGTCTGCCTGGCGACCTGGTACGTGATCGAGCGCACGAAGCTGGGCTCCTACCTGCGCGCCGCCACCGAGAACCCGACTCTGGTGCAGGCTTTTGGCATCAACGTGCCGCGCATGATCACCCTCACCTACGGCTTTGGCGTCGCGCTCGCCGGGTTTGCCGGCGTGCTAGCTGCCCCGATTTACCAGGTGGCCCCCCAGATGGGCTCGAACCTGATCATCGTCGTCTTCGCCGTGGTTGTGATCGGCGGCATGGGCTCGATCATGGGCTCGATCCTGACCGGGTTCGGCCTGGGCGTGATCGAGGGCCTGACCAAGGTGTTCTATCCCGAGGCCTCGAACACCGTCATTTTCGTCATCATGGCGCTGGTCCTGCTGGTCAAGCCGGCCGGCCTGTTCGGACGGACGACCTGAAATGGTCTCCCCTGGCTACACCATCGGCAGCGCCACAACGACCTCCGCGACGCCGCGTCACCAGGTCATAGCCTTCATCGGCATGGCGGTCTTCTTTCTGGTGGCCCCCTTCTTCATCTACCCCGTCTTCCTGATGAAGGCGCTGTGCTTCGCGCTCTTCGCCTGCGCCTTCAACCTGCTCATCGGCTATGTCGGATTGCTCTCCTTCGGCCACGCCATGTTTCTCGGCTCGGCCGGCTATATCTCGGCGCATGCGGCGAAGGTCTGGGGCTTCCCGCCTGAGCTGGCCATCCTCTCGGGCACGGCGACTGCTGCAGCGCTTGGCCTGATCAGCGGCGCGCTCGCCATCCGGCGCCAGGGCATCTATTTCGCCATGATCACTCTGGCCCTGGCCCAGATGATCTATTTCTTCTGCCTGCAGGCGAAGTTCACCGGCGGTGAGGACGGCATCCAGCAGGTGCCGCGTGGGGTGCTGTTCGGCTTCATCGATCTGCGCAACGACCTGACGATGTATTTCGTCGTGCTGGCGATCTTTCTCGCCGGCTTCCTGCTCATTTTCAGGATCATTCATTCGCCGTTCGGCCAGATCCTCAAGGCTATCCGCGAGAACGAGCCGCGCGCCATCTCGCTCGGTTACAAGACGGATCACTACAAGCTCATCGCCTTCGTGCTTTCTGCGACGCTGGCCGGCCTTGCTGGCTCGACCAAGGCCATCGTCTTCCAGCTGGCGTCGTTGACCGACGTCAACTGGCCGATGTCGGGCGAAGTCGTGCTGATCACGCTGCTTGGCGGCCTCGGTACGATCTTTGGGCCGGTGGTGGGCGCCTTCGTGCTGATCTCGCTGGAACACTATCTGGCGCAGCTCGGCGCCTGGGTAACCATCGTCCAAGGCATCATCTTCGTCATCTGCGTGCTCACCTTCCGCCGTGGCATCGTCGGCGAGATCGCGCGCCTGATCAAACGGCCGCTGTAGGAACGGGCTATGCTCCTCCTCAACATCGCTCTCGGGCTTTTCACCTATCTGGTGATGTATTGCGCCTTCCGACCCTATACGGATGCGCTTTGGGTCCGCATTCTCCTGGCCGCGATCTCGTTCGGCTTCCTCTCGGGTATCGTCGGCGCGGCAGCTCAGCAGGCGCCAGCCGCCCAGATCGTGACTCTCTTCCTGTGGTCGGGCCTCGGCATCCTGGTCACCTTCCCGGTTTTTCACCTGATCGACCAGCGGCTGCTGGGCAATCGCCCATCGTAACCATGGCCGAGTACACGCTCTACTGCTTTGCCCAGTCCGGCAACGCCTATAAGGCGGCGCTGATGCTCAATCTCTGCGGCGCCGACTGGACCCCGAGATTCGTCGATTACTTCAACGGTGAGACCCGCACACCCGCCTATCGCGCCATCAACGAGATGGGCGAGGTTCCGGTGCTGGAGTTCGGCGCCAGGCGGCTGAGCCAGTCGGGTGTCATCCTCGACTACCTGGCAGCGCGTTTCGGCAAATTCGGCCCGACGAATGAGGAAGAGCGCCGCGAGATCCTGCGCTGGACCCTGTTCGACAACCACAAGCTCACCAGCTACACGGCGACGCTGCGTTTCATGATGAGCCTGGCCAAGACCGGCGAGACGCCGGTGACGGAATTCCTGCGCCAGCGAGCGACAACGGCTTTTGGCATCCTGAACAACCATCTCGCCAAGTCGCGTTTTGCCATCGGCGAGCGGCCCACTACGGCGGATTTCTCGATGTGCGGTTACCTGTACTGGCCGGACGAGTTCGGCGTGAGCTGGTCAGACTACCCGAACATCGGCCGCTGGCTCGGCGACATCAAGGCGCTCCCCGGATGGGAGCACCCCTACACTCTGATGCCGGGGCACCCGCTGCCGGCCAAGGCTTGACCAGCTGCCGCGTGCGCCCTAGGTAAAGGCGGCGCGGACGACCGCGCGACTTCCTGACAGGGATGGGGTCGACCCCATCGCGTTCCGACGGAGACGCGAGATGGCATGGATTGTCTTGTTTCTGGCCGGCCTGTTCGAGGTCGGCTGGGCGGTGGGCCTCAAGCTTCACCCGCCTGTGGCCGACCGTGGCGACGGTCGCGGCGATGGCGCTGAGCCTCGGCCTGCTGGGTCTGGCGCTGAAGACGCTGCCGCTCGGGACCGCCTACGCAGTATGGACCGGCGTCGGCA
>VGEI01000200.1 GCA_016869415.1 Alphaproteobacteria bacterium | reverse complement strand
TTGAATCCGCGAGCACGTAAGTTGACCGCTTTTGGGGCAGTCTGGCCTGTGGGCATGCGGGCGGCGTCAAGGCGCCGGCATGCCCACAGGCCGGGCGCGGCGAGCGGCGGGCGCCGGCCCCTTGTGGCTGCTCGAGCAGGCTCCCGTCGGCGCGGTAGCGTGCGACGCAGCGCGGCCCGTGGAAGATGGCTAGCGTGCCATCCGGGTATTCGTGGACGCGCACCGTCGCGCGCACGAAGTGGCGTCGCAGCGGGCTCGGCGGGATCTGAAGGACGAGGCCGTCATGGCGCACGGTGTTGTCGTTGGCGACCCGGCGCTCCTCCTGGCGGCACAGGACGTCGATCCACTGCGATCGCCGGGCGCTCACGAAGGCCGAGCCGGGCTGTTCGGCGGCGACGGCGAAACGGGCGTTGTGCGCCGGCAGGTAGACGTCCCGGATGAAGCGGTTGGCGGCCGCCACGTCGCCGCCCAGGCCGGCCAGGCGTAACTCCTTCGGCAGCCTGTCCTGGAGCGTGCGGAAGACCCGCTCCACGCGCCCGCGCACCTCGGGCGAATAGCTCGCGATGTGCTCGATCCCCAGCTGGGCAAGCGCACGGCCGACCTGGGTCGGATGCGTCCTGTCGACCCTCCCGCCCGCCTCGGGCGTGCGGAAGTAATGGCTGCCGCGATCGGTGTAGAACGCGCAGAACAGCCCGCGCGCCGAGATCGTCTCGGCCAGGCCCACGAAGCTCGACGCCGTCCCTTCCTCCTCGACCAGGAACGCCGAGTAGATCTCGCTCGTCGCGTCATCGAGCGTCACGACCAGGTCGAGCTCGCGATCGGCATCCGGCAGCCACGCGAAGCGCGAGCCGTCCTGGAACAGCAGCATCCCCGGAAGCGGGCGACGCGGCCGCTTCTTGCGATGCGCGCCACGACGGACCGCGGGCCTCACCAGCCCGGCCGCGTGCAGCGTCAGCTTCGTCACCGTGTAGCCCAGGCGGTAGTCGTGCCGCTTCACCAGCTGCTCGTGGAAGTGCTTCACGGTGTGGTCCAGATACACGGTGCTGAACAATCGGCACACCTCCGCCTTGATCGCCGCATCCATGCGGCGCGGCGAAGGCTGGCCAAGCCGACGGTCGTGCAGGCCGGCCTCGCCTTCCTCCAGCCAGCGCGTGTGCCAGCGGCGAAACGATCGCTCGCTCATCCCAAGAGCCTCCGCAGCCTCCGCCTGGCTCAGCTCGCTGCGCTCCCACCGCACCAAAAGCTTCTCGAACTTCATCGTGCGCAGTCCTTGCAGCAGCCCTGTCCCAACCATCCCCGCACCCCTTTAGAGCGGTTCCAATACCGGACAGGTCACGCGCTACAAAAACCGGACAACTCGCGAGCTAACTACATGTGAAACACAGATGCGCTTGACGCTCCAGCGGTGCGCGCCATACTGCTTTTTTGCTGTTTTATACGGTGGCGAGCCGGCGCCACGAATGCCGGCAGGGAAGCCAAAAGAGGGAGGTAGGCCATGTCAAAACTTCGTCGAGTGCTCGCCGTGGCGGGAGCGCTGCTGCTTGCACCCGCCGCCGGGGCTCAGACCCTCATCTATTGCTACGAGGCGAGCCCGGAAACGTTCCTGCCCATGCAGGCGCTTGGGCAGTCAACCTTCGACGTTACGGTCCAGATGTTCAACTCGCTGGTCGAGATGGAGCGCGGCAGCACCAAGGTCATTCCTGCACTTGCCGAGAGTTGGAGCGTCTCGGCCGATGGCAAGACCTACGACTTCAAGCTCCGCCGCGGAGTCAAGTTCCACTCCAATGCCGACTTCAAGCCGTCGCGCGAAATGAACGCCGACGACGTCGTGTACACATTTAAGCGCATGTCCGACCCCAACCACCCCTACGCCAAGGTCGGTGGCCGCGGCTATGGGCTCTATGTCGGTCTCGGCGTCGACAAGCTGATCACTGCGGTCGACAAGGTCGACGACCTCACCGTGCGCTTCACGCTCTCCGAACCGCGCACCGCGTTCATGCACCTGATGACGATCAACGTGTTCGGCGTGAACTCGGCTGAGTATCACGAGAAGATGCTCGCCGTGGGCAAGCAGGACAATCCGGCCACCAACCCGATCGGCACCGGGCCGTTCGAGTTCGTCGGCTACCAGAAGGATGCCACCATCCGCATGCGCAACTTCCGCGAGCACTGGGCGCGTTCCGTGCCGGGCATGGAGGACCGCACGGCGAAGGTGGACAACCTGGTGTTCTCGATCGTCACCGACCCGACCGTGCGCTATCAGAAGACGCTCGCAGGCGAATGCCACATCATGCGCTTCCCCAATCCGGCCGACATGGCGGCGATCAAGGCGAGCAACCAGCTCAAGACAACGATCATCCCCGGCCTCGACTATGGCTTCCTCGGCTACAACGTGCAGAAGAAGCCGTTCGACGACAAACGCGTGCGCCAAGCGCTCAGCCTCGCGATCAACAAGAAGGCGATCCGCGACCTGATCTTCCTCGATGGCATGTTCGGCGAGCCGATGGGTGGTGCCGTGCCGCCGGGACTGCTCGGCTACGACGATTCGATCAAGCCCTACCCGGAGGACATCGAGCGCGCCAAGAAGCTCCTCGTCGAGGCCGGGTTCTCGAACGGGTTCAAGACCACGATGTGGGCGATGCCGGTGGTGCGAGCCTACATGCCTAATGCGCGGCGGACCGCCGAGCTGATGCAGGCCGACCTCAAGCGCATCGGCGTCGAGATCGAGATCGTCACCGTGGAATGGGCGGAGTATCTGCGCCGCAGTCAGCAAGGCGAGCACGAGATCGTCATCCTCGGCTGGAACTACGCCTATGCCGATGCCGGCCAGATCCTTGAGCTCGGCTGGAGCTGCGAGGGAGCGCGAAACGGCCTAAACCGCTCGCGCTGGTGCAACGAGGAGTTCGACCGCGCCATCAACCGGGCGCGGGTCATCGCCGACGAGAAGGAGCGCGAGCAGCTCTACCGCCAGGCGCAGCGGGTGTTCTACGAAGAGGCGCCGGCGCTGCTTATCGCCTATGCCTCGAAGGTCGGTATCGCGCGAAACGAGGTCGAGAACTTCAAGCTCGTCCCTGCCGGCCCGCAGCCGCTCTACGGGGTCGGCGTCAGGCGCTGATCGTGAAGCACGAGTGAACCGCCCCGGCTTGCCGGAGGCTCCAACTCCTGAGAAGGAGGAGCCATGATGAGCAAGACGACAAACAAGTTTTCCCCGGAAGTGCGCCAGCGTGCTGTACGGTTGGTGCTGGATCACGAGCATGAACATCCCTCGCGGTGGGCAGCGATCGGCTCGATCTCGGCCAAGATCGGCTGCACGGCCTATTTCCTCGCGGCGCTTGCGCTGGGTGCGCACGGCGCCACCGGCGCGATCGGCGGCGTGGCGCCGTGGATCGAACTCGCGGTCTACGATGCGTTTCGCGCCGGCGACATCGAAAGGGCGCGGCGTGTCCAGGCGCGGCTCGAGGCGTTCCAGGACATCTTCGGGTTCACCGCAGAAGCCAACGCTGCGATCGCCACCAAGGTCGCGCTCGCGTCGCTCGACCTCTGCGGTGACACACCCGCCGAGCCTTTCGAGACGCTGCCCGGGCCCCAGGCCCAGCGCCTGCGCGTGGCATTGCGCCCGTTCCTAGAGCGGGGGCCCGGCTGAGCGGTCGTGGTCCGGAGCCGAACGGAGCGCCGCAGTCGGGCGACGCGCCGTGAGTCCGGCGACGCGCCGCTGCGAGGTCGTGATCATCGGCGGTGGCATTGCCGGGCTCTCGGCCTCGTGGGAACTGCGTGACCGCGACATCGTTGTCCTCGAAGCGGGACTGCAGGTCGGCGGGCGCTTCCGGACCGAGACCCGCGGGCGTTACTGGCTTAATCTCGGGGCCCATGTGCTGAAGGAAGGCGGGCCGATGGCAGGCCTCGCCGCCGAAGTTGGCGTGCCGCTCGTGGCCCCGCCCGGCAATTTCATCGCCGTTGCGATGAAGGGGCGGGTGGTCGAGGCCGGCAATGCCGCAGGCGCTCTCATGCGCCTGCCGCTGTCGCCTGCCGCCCGGCTTTCGCTGGCGACGGTCGGCCTGCGCATGCTGCATGCTCGCCGGCTGCCGGCGGCCTGGCTGGAGCGGATGCGCTTTGTCGACCTGCTCGGCAGCATGCATCCCGATGTCGAGGCGCTGATGCGGGTCGTGGCCAATCGGCTGACCGGCGAACTCGACACGCTCTCTGCCCTCTGCGGTGTGACGGGTTTCGCCCATCTGTGGGTCGGCAGCCGTCTCAATATCGCCGGGGGGGCCGCGGCGCTGCCGCACGCGATTGCCGCACGCCTCGGCGGTCGAGTACAGACCGGCAGCAGGGCGAGTGTGGTCCGTCAAGACTCCGGCGGCGTCAGCGTCCTGGTCGACGGGCCCGCCGGAGCGACGCCAATCCTTGCCGACGCGTGCGTCGTCGCGGTGCCGGCGCCGCTCGCGCGCGGATTGCTTCCCGATCTTCCGACATCCCTCGACGCGCATCTTGCGCGGATGATCTATACGCCGTTCGTCGTCGCCGGCTTCTTCACCGGGGAAAGCGGGCCGATGCCCTGGGATGGCCTCTATGCCATGGCCGTCCCCGACCGCTCGCTCTGCATGTTCTTCAATTCCGCGAATGCCCTTCGCACGGGACCTGAGCGCCGGCCCGGCGGCGCCGTCGTCACCTATGCGGTCGCAGAACGTGCGCGAGCGCTGCTCGACCGCGATGACGAGGAGATCACGCGCCGCTACCTCGCAGATCTCGGCGCTGTTTTCCCGGCTCTGCCCGACGTCGTGGAGGAGGTGGTGATCCAGCGATGGCCGCTCGGCACCGCGCTCGCCTATCCAGGTCGCGGGGCCGACGTCGCTGCACTGGCCGGCGGCTGGGGCCGAGTCGCTTTCGCCGGCGACCACATGACGCCGATCGACGGCATCGACGCGTCGGAGTCCGGGCGTGCCGCCGCGAAGGTGGTCCGCGCGTGGCTCGGCGCCGCAGGGAATTCCGGTTAGGTCCCGGCTCGCCTGTTCGCGAGCCGACGCAGAGGGGTGGGATGGAATGCCTGACACGATGGTCGCGGACGCAGTGGTGATCGGTGCGGGAATCGCCGGCGCGAGTGCCGCCTATTTCCTCGCTCGTTTCCGCCGCGTGGTGGTGCTCGAGCGCGAGGCGCAGCCCGGCTACCACACGTCTGGCCGCTCAGCGGCGATGTTCTGCGACGCCTTTGGCAGCCCCTCGATCCGTGCCCTGGGTCGGACCAGCGGCGGCTTTCTGCGCCGGCCCCCGGCGGGCTTCGCCGACACCGCGGTGGCGACGGCTCGTGCCGTGTTGTTTACGGGCCGCGCCGATCAGGCGGCCTCGTTGGCGGCTCTTCGCGCAGCCGCCCCTGACGCGGCGATGGATCTGCTGGGTCCTGCCGCCGCGCAAGCCCTGGTGCCGGTGCTGCGGGCTGAAACGGTGGCGGCCGGCGCCTGGCGGATCGATGCGTTGGCGCTCGACGTGCATGCCTTGCTGACGGGATATCTGCGTGGTGTGCGCGCACATGGCGGGCGCATCGTCACGGATGCCGAGGTCGGGGCAATCGACCGCGCCGCCGGAAACTGGATCGTGACCACCGGATCCGGCCGCTTCGCCGCGCCTGTACTCGTCAACGCCGCCGGAGCCTGGTCCGATCCGATCGCGATGTTGGCCGGCGTGGCGCCGCTCGGTGTCCAATCGCTGCGCCGAACGGCGATCACGATCGACGTGCCGCCGGGCTTGGCTGTCGGCCATTGGCCAATGGTCAACGACGTCGATGATCGCTGGTACTTCAAGCCGGAAGCCGGCGGTCTGATGGCCTCCCCGGCAGACGAGAGCCCGTCGCCGCCCTGCGACGCGCGCCCCGAAGAAGAGGACGTGGCTGGAATCATCGCCCGAATCGAGGAGGTGACCACGTTGCGTGTGCGTCGGCCCCGCTCGACCTGGGCGGGCTTGCGCAACTTCACATGCGATCGCGATTTCGCGATCGGCTTCGATCCGACCGCCGAAGGGTTCTTCTGGCTTACGGGACAGGGCGGCAGCGGTGTGCTGACCTCACCCGCCGCCGGACGACTCGCCGCCGAGCTGATCGCAGACGGGCGCCCGTCGCTCGAGCTGATAGATGCCGGGGTCTCCCCCGCAGCGCTGTCGCCGGCACGTTTCCGGACAGATCAGGACTGCATGTCAGGATTCCGCTCCGGGTCGCCGGCGCCATAGCGCAGCTCCTCGGATCGACACGAACCCAGAAGCCGCACCGCATCAACTTCCGTTGTTCCGCCTTGCCGGACGGGAGCGGCGTGGCGCATGGCGATCGCGACGCAGCCGAGCGGTGACCGTCGTCCCAGCCCGCTTCTTTTCGCGGTTCCCTGAGCTGCCGAGATTGTCCGCCGTGGCGGCCACCGATGGACGGTGGTGCCGTGCGCGGAGAACCGGGGCATCGCAAGCA
Source organism: Alphaproteobacteria bacterium (assembly GCA_016869415.1). Lineage (GTDB taxonomy): Bacteria > Pseudomonadota > Alphaproteobacteria > CACIAM-22H2 > CACIAM-22H2 > VGEI01. The sequence goes on along the minus strand of VGEI01000200.1, from coordinate 256 downwards.
AGGGCACGGACGGCAGGATCCGCTGAGGCTGGAGGGCGGCGCACATATGCAGCCAAATTGCAGATAGAGCCCCCTCGACGCCCGCGCCCAACGGAGCTTTCTTCGCACCCCAGTAGGAGGTGCCCATGGACGTGTAAGCGCCGGAGCAAAAATCCCTCACTGAAGCGGCCGGATTGTCCGGTTGCGCCGGAGTAAAAATCCGGCAGCAGATAGCTCTTTGCGGTTTTGGCAGAGGGCGGAGGGATGAAGGGCGTGG
>VGEI01000199.1 GCA_016869415.1 Alphaproteobacteria bacterium | reverse complement strand
CCCAGAGTGCCGTCGACCGCCAGATCGTCGCCGACATGCATTCCGAGTGCCGCGCCGTCGAATGCAAGGGTGCAGCCCATTGCGAGCGCGATAACCGCTCCGTCGCCTGCCGCGCCTTCCCGTTCTTTCCCTACATCACGCGCGAGCGCGAGATCCTCGGCCTCACCGGGTTCTGGTATTTCGAGGATCGCTGCTGGGTGCTGAGCAACCTCGCCGTCGTCACCGGGGAGTTCGTCAGCGAGTGCCTGGCGGCCTACGAGGCCATATTCGCCGAGGACCGGGAGGAGTTCGACGTCAACCGCAAGCTCTCGGCCGATATGCGCGGCATCTTCACCAAACGCAACCGGCTCATCCCGCTGATCGGCCGCGACGGTCGCTTCTACGCTATCGAGCCCAGGAGCCATCGCCTGCGTCCAGCGACCAGCGCCGAATTCGGCCGGCACGGCCCCTACGCGGACGAGCCGGTCGCCGCGGCGGCGGAATAGTCAGCGGCAGGGTCCCTCGTCAAACAGGAACGTCCCCAGCACCACCCAGCGCCGGGCCGTCGCCTCCTGGCCGGGCCGGGCCTTGAGCGGCGTGGTGAAATGCCAGAAGGGCAGGCGATAGGCGCTGATGCCGCCGGCAGTCGCCACGTCCGCCTCCTCGGTGAAGTGGCCGTCCCGGGCATAGACCAGAAGCTGGCGCTGCACGCCAGGGCCGGCAAAGCTCAGATGAAAATCGATATAGCCCGAGGCGGCGCGCGGGTCCTCGGGATGATGGTCGGTATGCGGCCCGGCGTAGTCGCCCGGGCCGTAGCACAGGAGCTGGCGCCCGAACTTGCGGGCCAAGGGGCGCCCGGCGACGATCTCGACAAAGCGGCGATAGCTGTCGCTGGCGGTCATGGCGATGAGGCCGATCTCCTCGGCCGCGCGCCAGGCCCTGCTGTCCCGGCGCTCCAGATAGGCAGTCCGGTTGCGCACCGTCTTGCGCAGCCTCTCCTGGTACTTACGCGTCTGGCCGCTGATCGACTCAGGCGGGACGGGCTGCGACAGCTTGACGAGATGCGGCCCCAGCGCCCGGTCGAGCAGGCGCCACACCGCGGCGGCCTTGTCGCGGTCCAAGGCCCCATCGAGGGCCAGAAACGGCCGCCGGGGGTCGGCGATGGCTCCCCGCACCCCCCTGTCCCGCCCCTCCAGGATGCGGCGGCCCCGGGCCGAAAGCAGATCGGCGAAGTCTTTCGGTAAGGCTTTCATGCCATGGTCATAACACTTCGGCGGCCACGACAGGGCTGGCCGGCGTTCAGGGGTAGTCCTACAATCCAGCGGACCGATCGGTGAAGGCGGGACCATGCCCGACCAGGGGACCACCAAGGACACGTTCGCGCTGAAATACGGCGAGCAGACGGGCCTGCGCTTCGCCTGCGTCCTCGATGGCCGCGGCGGCTGCTACGACCTCGGCTGGGACCAGCTTCCCGGATGGCGGCCCGAGCAGGGCGTGCTGTGGATCCATCTCGAACGCGACGACGAGCACGCCCAGCGCTGGGTGCGCGAGCGTAGCGGCATCGACCCCATTGTCGCCGAAGCCCTGCTGGCCGAGGACACCAGACCGCGCATCGACGACTACGACGACGCCCTGCTGGCCGTGCTGCGCGGCATCAACCGCGGCGACCAGGACCGCACGCTCGACCTCGTGCCGATCCATCTCTGGGTCGACGCCAACCGCCTGATCAGCCTGCGCGACCGCGACCACTTCCTCATGGCCCTGCGCCACATCCGCGAGGCGCTGGTCGCCGGCCGGGGGCCGAAGAACAGCGGTGAGCTGTTCACCGCGATTGCCGAGAAGATCGTCGCCTATCTCGAGCCGACGATCGCCGAGCTCGAGGACGACACCGACGCGCTCGACGACACCCTGCTCGAGCGCGACAGCGCCCAGTGCCGCCACGCCCTCAGCGACCTGCGGCGGCAGTCGATCAACCTGCGCCGCTACCTGGCGCCGCAGCGCGAGGCGCTGTTCCGGCTGCAGGTCGAGGACGCCACCTGGCTGTCGAAACGCGACAAGATCCGCCTGCGTGAGGTGACCGACAAGGTTCTGCGCTACCTGGAGAACCTCGACGCCATCCGCGACCGCACGACCATCCTGCACGAGGATCTGGCGGCGCAGATCGCCGAGCAGCAGGCCCGCTCCTCGAACCGCCTGACCACCATCGCGGCACTGCTGCTGCCGCCCAGCCTGATCGCCGGCCTGCTGGGCACCAACGTGCAGGGCATTCCCTTCCACGACCACCCCTGGGCCTTTGCCATTGTCATCGCGGTCGTCGCGATCATGTTCCCCATCGAGATCTGGATCCTGCGCCGCCTGAAGTGGCTGTAGACCGTACCGACAGGGCAATCGCCCGTCAGACCCCCAGGTCAGTCGCTATTCACGATGAGAAAGATCGGGCCGGCTACCGACAACCCCGGCAGAACGCATATGGGGATGACGAGACGTTATGTACAGAGGAGCCGGAAAAAAATTATCGGGGAGCCTCATAAATAAGGCAGGTTGCACGCGATATTAGACACATTGGACATTATTGGACATCGCCGCCTTCCGGTTTTTCAACGGCTTGCAGGCTAAGAAAATTGCCGCCACCTTTTCGACGCAATGTGGCAGCCTTGCACTTAACAGGCCCCGCTCGGCTCCAAGGTCGCAAGCACACACGTCAGGTCGCGCCCAAGTCCAACGTCGGTCGGTGCCCGGGCAGCGGGTCCAGGTATCGATCGCACATCCTTGCATGGTGCGGGTCTGCGACTGGTTGGCCAAGCGTGACCTCTCTCGTATAGTCCGGGCGCCATGCCCTACGCCTCCTTGCGCGATTTCATCGCCCGGCTCGAGCGCGACGGCCGCCTCGTGCGCGTGCGCGAGCCGGTGTCGACCGTGCTGGAGATGACCGAGATTCAGACGCGGCTGCTGGCCGAGCAGGGCCCGGCCGTGCTGTTCGAGAACGTCATGGGCGCCGACGGCAAACGCGCCGCCATGCCGGTGCTGGTCAACCTGTTCGGCACGGTCGAGCGCGTCGCCTGGGGCATGGACCGCGAGCCGCACCAGCTGCGCGAGGTCGGCGAGACGCTGGCCTTCCTGCGCCAGCCCGAGCCGCCGGAAAGCTGGCGCGACGCCATCGAGCTGCTGCCGCTGGCCAAGACCGTGATGTCGATGAAGCCGAAGACGGCCTCGGCCGCACCCTGCCAGGAGGTCGTGCTCAAGGGTACCGACATCGATCTCGGAAAGCTGCCCATCCAGACCTGCTGGCCGAACGAGCCCGCCCCGCTGATCACCTGGCCACTGGTGGTGACCAAGGGGCCGACGGGCAAGCGCGAGGACAATTACAATCTCGGCATCTACCGCATGCAGGTCACCGGCCGCGACCGCACGCTGATGCGCTGGCTCAAGCATCGCGGCGGGGCGCAGCACCATCAGCGCTGGGCGAAGGAGAAGCGCGAGCCCCTGCCCGCCGCCGCCGTGATCGGCGCCGATCCCGGCACCATCCTCGCGGCGGTGACACCCGTGCCCGACACGCTGTCGGAGTACCAGTTCGCCGGGCTGCTGCGCGGCAAACGGGTCGAGCTGGTCGACTGCAAGACCGTGCCGCTCAAGGTGCCGGCCGAGGCCGAGATCGTCATCGAAGGGCATGTCAGCCTCGACGAGTACGGCGACGAGGGCCCCTACGGCGACCACACCGGCTACTACAACGCGGTCGAGAAATTCCCGGTCTTCACGGTGAGCGCCATCACCATGCGGCGCGAACCCATCTATCTTTCGACCTTCACCGGCAGGCCGCCCGACGAGCCCTCGGTGCTGGGCGAGGCGCTCAACGAGGTCTTCGTGCCGCTGCTCAAGCAGCAATTCCCGGAGATCGTCGATTTCTGGCTGCCGCCGGAAGGCTGCTCCTATCGCATCGGCGTGGTGTCGATACGCAAGGCCTATCCCGGCCACGCCAAGCGCCTGATGATGGCCGTGTGGTCCTACCTGCGGCAGTTCATGTACACGAAATGGGTCATCGTGGTGGACGACGACATCAACGCACGCGACTGGAAGGACGTGATGTGGGCGGTCTCCACCCGCATGGACCCGGCGCGCGACATCACGGTGGTCGAGAACACGCCGATCGACTATCTCGACTTCGCTTCGCCCGAGTCGGGGCTGGGTGGCAAGATCGGCCTCGACGCCACCAACAAGTGGCCGCCGGAGACCAAGCGCGACTGGGGCACCAAGATCCGCATGAGCGACGAGGTGATCCGCGCGGTGAGCGAGAAATGGCCGCGCCTCGGCCTGCCCGGCTCGGGCAAGCCGATCTGGAAATAGCAGGCCCTTCAGCGGCGGCAGCCGGAGCTTTCAGCACACGACCGCCTCGACGTGCCCGCCCTTGGCGTAGTCGACGATCTGCCGGTCGCGGGTCACGACAGGTGCGCCGAGAGCGCGAGCGGTCGCGACCAAGATCCGGTCGGCCGGATCGCGCGGCGGGTCATGTCCCAGCATGTTCGAGTCGATGAGGATGTCGGCCGTCAGCTCGGCCAGCCGGAGGCCGGGCAGCTCCAACAGCGCATCGAACCATTCCCGGGCCGGCATCGACAGCCCCAGCCGGCCACGGGCAGCAAGCAGGCTGATCTCCCAGGCGGAGATGGGCGAGACGTAAACTCCAGCACCCTGCCGGACTGCACCGCGGATGGCGGCCAGTCCGGCAGCACTCAGCGGATCGCCGTTGGCAAGCCACAGCGCCGCACAGGTGTCGAGCAGGACCGGGGCCGGCCGCCGCCGCGGCGCCGTGTTCACTCGACCTCGGCGCTCCACGCCTCACCGACAGGCCGGGTTAGGTCGAGGCCGGCCGGAATCGTCACTGTGCCCCGCAATCCACCCCACGGATCGCGCTTGCGTGCCGTCTTGTCCTCCAGCGGCACGAGAGCCGCGACGGCCCGCCCGCGCTTGGTCAGCAACACGCGCTTCTTCCTGCCTTTGGCCACGTCGTCGATCAGCTCCAGGCAGCGGCCCTTGAACGCGGTGACACCGATCTCCGCAACGGCTTTCTCTAAGGGATCATTCATATGGTCCATTTTAACTGGACCATATTTGGCGTCAAGAGAGAGGCCGGACCGGCGAGGGGCCGAAGCCGTGTCGGTGCTCCTGTAGCCCCACCCGCCACGGCTCCCTATATTCCGAGGCACGCACTCCGGAGTCCCCATGCCCGACGCTTCTTCCCACCTCGACTTCCTCTCCGACCTGCTGGCTCGCGCGAGGCGCGCCGGCGCCGATGCTGCCGATGCCCTCCTCGTCGAGGGCTGGTCGCTGAGTCACGCCCGGCGCCTGGGCAAGCTCGAGAAGCTCGAGCGCGCCGAGGGCCAGGATCTCGGCCTGCGTGTCTTCATCGGCAAGCGGCAGGCGATCGTCTCGACCTCCGACCGCTCGCGTCAGACCGTCGATCCGCTGGTCGAGCGCGCCGTCGCCATGGCCAGGGCAGCACCGGAGGATCCGTTCTGCGGCCTTGCCGATCCGGCAGATGTTGCGCGCTCGCTACCCGATCTCGATCTGCTCGATCCGGTCGAGCCCGATGCCGAGCTGCTGGTCGAGCGCGCCCGTGCCGCCGAGGATGCGGCACTGGCGGTCAAGGGCATCACCAACTCCGAGGGGGCCGAAGCGGGCTGGAGCCGCACCACGGTGGCGCTGGCCGCCAGCAACGGCTTCGCCGCGACTTACGGCCGGAGCAGCCATTCGATCAGCGCGGCCGTCATCGCCGGCGAAGGCACGGCGATGGAGCGCGACTTCGAGTGGTCGAGCGTCATCCATGCCGCCGATCTCGACAAGCCCGAGGAGATCGGAAGGCGTGCGGCCGAGCGGGCGCTGCGCCGGCTCGGGCCCCGCAAGGTCGACACTTGCAAGGTTCCGGTGGTCTATGACCCGCGTATCTCCGGCGGCATCGTCCGTCACCTGGCGGGGGCGATCAACGGCGCTGCGATCGCACGGGGCACCAGCTTCCTCAAATCGAAGCTCAATCAGCCGGTCTTCCCCGCCTCGGTGACCATCATCGACGATCCGTTCCGCAAGCGCGGGCTCAACTCGAAGCCGGTGGACGGCGAAGGTCTCGCCCCGGCGCGGCGCGCCATCGTCGACAAGGGCGTGCTCACCACCTGGATCCTCGACCTGCGTTCGGCCCGACAGCTCGGGATGAAGAGCACGGGGCACGCCTCGCGCGGCACCTCCTTGCCGCCCGGCCCCTCGGCGACCAATCTCTGGCTCGAGCCGGGCAGCGTGACCCGCGAGGCGCTGATCCGCGATATCCCGTCCGGACTCTACATCACCGAGATGATCGGCATGGGTGTCAACGGCGTCACCGGCGATTACAGCCGCGGCGCCACCGGTTTCTGGATCGACAAGGGCGAGCTCGCCTATCCGGTGAGCGAGATCACGGTGGCCGGCAACCTCAGCGACATGTTCAGGAACCTGACGGCGGCCAGCGACCTGACCTTCCGCTACGGCACGGATGCACCAACCTTGCGCATCGACGGTATGACTATCGCCGGCGTGTGACGCAGAGGTGTCGGGCTACGCGGAGGCCGACCGCCGGATGGGAAACGGGATGATTTGTGCGCTGGGTTGAGGCGCGCGCATCGACGGCTGCGGTATCATGATCGCCGCCCAGCGTGCCGCAATCACCCAGGGCATCCACCAGTAGTAGATCGGTAGCATTGCCGACCGTCCTTATGTCGTGCGGTGGCAAGCATAAGGTGATTCGGCTTAACAATCCC
>VGEI01000198.1 GCA_016869415.1 Alphaproteobacteria bacterium | reverse complement strand
AACTACGACGCCATTGTCGACGCCTGTTGCGCGGCCTGGACCGACCTCATCGCGGTGCCCGCCAGGCTCGCCTCCATAACGCACCGTGCCTGGGCTTACCTGTCATGACTTCTGTCGGTTGGTATGATTGGCTCCGCAGCCAGCGACGAGAATCTGCAACCCCTGCGGATAGTCGCGGTCCGGCCAGAAGGCGAGATGCTGGAGAGCTGGGTTCGCCGAAGAACGCTGCCGCGCACCCAGTTCGCGCAGATCGAACGAGGGTCTCGGGTAAACCCATTGCTCGTACTGGCGCGCCACATCGTCGGTGAGAGCGGACATGTTCCGGATTGTCGGGCTGTTGGGGCGAGCCGCGGTTGAGAAAAACGAACCGCTCGACTCAAACTATCATAGCGGTGCTGCTGTTTGTAGTGAGGCCAGCCGGTCCCGCCAGCGCTAGCTCAGCACGCCGACGATCGCACCCGTCAGGCAGGTGGCGAGGGTGCCGGAGACGATGGTCTTGGGCGCCATCGCCACGATGTCGGCGCGGCGCGCCGGCGCCATGGCCACCAGGCCGCCGATCATGATGCCCAGGCTGGCGAAATTGGCGAAGCCGCACAGCGCATAGAGCATGATCAGCCGCGAGCGCGGGTCGAGCGCCTCGGGGGGCAGCTTCGATAGTTCGAGATAGGCCAGCAGCTCGTTGAGAATGGTCTTGATGCCCATCAGGCTGCCGGCCGTGACCGCCTGGTCCCAGGGAATGCCCATCAGCCAGCAGGCCGGCGCCATGGCGTAGCCGAGCAGGCGCTGCAGGGTGAGCGGCGCGCCGCCGATCTCCGGCAGCAGGCCGAGGATGGCGTTGGCCAGATAAACCAGTGCCGTCAGCACCAGCAGCATGGCGATGATGTTGAACAGCAGCTCCAGCCCGGCCATCGTGCCCTTGACGATGGCGTCCATGGTGCTGTCCGCCACTGGCTCAGGATCCTGCAGCAGTGCCTCGGTCCGCGGGTCGCCCGTCTCCGGCACCATGATCTGGCCGATGACGATGGCCATTGGCGCACCGAGTACCGAGGCGATGACCAGGTGGGCGGCAGCGTCGGGGATCAGCGCGGCGACGAAGGTGGCGTAGAGCGCCAGCACGGTGCCGGCGATGCCGGCCATGCCACCGGTCATGACCACGAACAGCTCGCTGCGCGATAGGCGCGCCAGGTACGGCTTGATGAACAGAGGTGCTTCGACCATGCCGACGAAGATGTTGGCGGCAGTCGACAGGCCGACGGCCCCGCCTACGTTCATCGTCCGCTCGAGAGCCCAGGCGAAGCCGCGGACCACCGGCGGCAGGATCCGCCAGTAGAACAGCAGCGTGGTCAGCACGCTCATCACCAGCACGATGGGCAGGGCCTGGGTCGCCAGGATGAAGGCCGCCCCCGGGAATTTCGGGTCGAAGGGCAGGGCGCCACCGCCCAGATAGCCGAAGACCAGGGTGGTGCCGGCCCGCGTCGCACCGGCGATCGTATCGACCAGGCCGTTGACCGCGCCGAAGGCGGCGCGCACCGGCGGTACTTTGAGCAGGATGATGGCGAGGGCGAAGCTCACCGCGACACCGATCGCCGCACGTTTCCATGATACGGCGGCGCGGTTTTCACTAAACAGCCAGGTCAAGCCTAGCAGGGCGACAACGCCCATGGCCGATTGCAATGTGAGCATGATGCCCCGATAGGTTCGCTATACGGCGACTCGCGGGTGAAATTGTCCGCGATGCCGGTAAGCCCGGCAAGCGCAGCGGCCAGGAAACTAGGCGCCGTGGCCTTCGGTCGGCAAGCCGGCGCTCTGCCAGCCGAGCAGTCCGTCGCGCAACGTTGCCGGAGGGGCATGCCCGCTGTTGGCGAACATGGCGACTGCTTTCTCCGCCCGGCTCCCGGCAAGGCAATGCAGCACGATGGTGCGGCGGCCAAAGCAGTCCTCGAGCAGGCACGGATCCAAGGACGAGAGTGGTACGAGGATGGCCCCTGGAATGTGTTCCTCGTGATGCTCCTCGGGTTCGCGGACGTCGATCAGCACCACCTCGCCATGGCGCATCCAGTGCGCCAGGGTGGGGGCGTCGATCTCAAACGTGTTCCATTCCGCCGAGGTCTCAAGCATGCCGGTTGCAATGGTAAATAGCGCGAAGCGCCACGCCGCCATCTTATATAAGTATCTTCGGTAGCGGAAAAGAGCCGCAAATGTGCGGCCAATCAATGGGCTGGCGGGGCGGAGAAGCATCTGTAAGATGTCCCGCCAACGGTTGGCGTGAGCAGGGAGGGGGCAGGGGTGGCGTTCGTCAGTCTCGACAAGGTCCGGCTGGTCTATGGTGCCGCCAGCAGCGGTACGCTGGCTGTGCAGGATGCTTCGCTTAGCATGGAGCGCGGCGAGTTCGTTGCCGTGGTCGGGCCTTCGGGCTGCGGCAAGTCGACCATCCTCAAGATGGTCTCCGGCCTGCTCTCACCGTCGGCGGGCTTAGTCGCCGTGGAAGGGCAGCGGGTCACCCAGCCGCGCAAGGATTGCGGTATCGCCTTCCAGAATCCGACGCTGCTACCCTGGCGGACGACGCTCGACAATATCCTGCTCTCGGTCGAGATCGCCGAGGAGCACAGCAAGAGCTACCGGCGCGACCCTAAGCCTTATCTCGACAAGGCACACGAGCTGCTGGCCACGGTCGGGCTCACCGGCTTCGAGAACAAGTTTCCCTGGCAGCTTTCGGGCGGCATGCAGCAACGCGCCTCGCTCTGCCGGGCACTGATCCATCAGCCACAGCTTCTGCTGCTCGACGAGCCCTTCGCTGCGCTCGATGCCTTCACGCGCGAGGATCTGTGGCAGGTGCTGCAGAACCTCTATCTCACGCGCAAGTTCACCGTCATCCTGGTCACCCACGATCTGCGCGAAGCAGCCTTCCTCGCCGACACGGTCTACATCATGAGCAAGCGTCCGGGCCGCATCGTCAGCTCCAAGCGCGTCGAAATCCAGCGGCCGCGCCGCCTCGACGACTGCTTCAAGCCCGAGTTCACCGACATGGTACACGACCTGCGGGCACGTATCGCCAAAGAACTGGAGGCCGCATGAGCGCGCCCCCACCCAACGACCCGAATATCGGCGCGCCGGCGGTGCCGGACTCGCTCGGTACCAAGACCCTGGAGAAGGCCATGCCCTGGGCGGTGATCCTGGGCATGTTCGTGCTCTGGGAGCTCATCTGCCTGGTGTTCAACGTGCCGGTGTTCATCCTGCCGCGGCCCTCGGTGGTCACGGAGACGCTGATCCGGCTATGGACGCCGATCATGCGCCACACGACCTACACGCTGTGGACGACGCTGATCGGCTTCGCGCTCGCCATCGTCTTCGGCGTGGCGCTGGGTGTCGCCGTCGGCGCCTGGCGGATGGTCTACAACGGCCTCTACCCGGTGCTAATCGGCTTCAACAGCGTGCCCAAGGTGGCGCTGGTACCGGTGCTGGTCATCTGGTTCGGCTTCGGCCCCATCCCGGCGGTGTTGACCGCCTTCTCGATCTCGTTCTTCCCCATCGTGGTCAACGTGGCCACCGGCATCGCCACCATGGAGCCGGAACTGCAGGATGTGTTGCGCTCGCTCGGCGCCAAGAAGCACCAGATCCTGCTTAAGGTCGGCATCCCGCGCTCGCTGCCGTATTTCTTCGCCTCGCTCAAGGTGGCGATCACGCTGGCCTTCGTCGGCTCGGTGATCGCCGAGACGGTGACCGGCAACCGCGGCGTCGGCTACCTGATGGTCGATGCCAGCTCGCGCTTCGACGCGCCGCTGGTCTTCGCCGGCCTCATCGTCCTGTCCTTCATGGGTGTCGGGCTCTATCTGGTCTTCGCCGAGATCGAGCGCCGCACCACCGGCTGGGCGCATCGCGGCCAGGAGGGCAACGGCTAACCCTCGTCCGGCATATCCGGCGGCGGCCAATAGCGCTTGATCGCCGCCAGCAAATCGGCAGGGCGGCAGTCGAGTCCCTGGGTGATCACTGAAATCGTAGTCGTGCCGCGCCGGCCGACGATCGGGTCGCCGGCGATGCGCATGCCCAGCGTGGCCTGCAGCCGTAGTGCCGGATCGATGTCAAGGTCGACACGGTGCCGGCCCATCAGGCCGCCGGGGTGGGCGGCCCGCTGCACCCGAGACCAGGGGATCGGGTCGGGCAGCGCCGTCGGCATGTGCAGGCCCTCGGGCCTCACCGACACCAGCGGCGTGCGATCGATGCAGTGGATGAGCGTGTTGAAGAAATAGACGGTCAGGATGACGGCGAAAAACATTCCGGCGTAGAGCGTGTCCTGGCTGCCCTCGAACCCTGCCCGATAGGAATACCAAAGGCTGGCGAGCGCCAGCGCCAGCAGGAAGAGCGTGAAGAGGGCGTGCACGATGGCGAACGGCCGCGAGCGGCGGACCTCAAACACGGCTTCGCTCAGCGAAGGAGAACCGGCCTGGCCCGCGCCTCTAGCCACACTGGGCCCGGTGGCGCAGAAGATGATCGGCCAGCACGCAGGCCAGCATGGCCTCGCCGACCGGTGTCGCGCGGATGCCGACGCAGGGATCGTGCCGGCCCTTGGTCGAGATCTCCGTGTCCCGGCCGTCCTTGGTGATCGTCTTGCGCGCGGAGAGGATCGAGGATGTCGGCTTTACGGCGAAGCGCGCGACGATCTCCTGGCCGGTCGAGATGCCGCCGAGAATGCCACCGGCCTGATTCGACAGGAAGGCGACCTCGCCGTCCCGCATGCGCATCTCGTCGGCGTTCTCTTCACCTGAGAGGGAAGCGGCGCCGAATCCGGCGCCGATCTCCACCCCTTTGACCGCGTTGATGCTCATGAGCGCGCCGGCGATGTCGGCGTCGAGCTTGCCATAGATCGGCGCCCCCAGCCCTGCAGGCACGCCTGCGGCGACGACCTCGATCACGGCACCGCAAGACGATCCCGCCTTGCGCACGCCGTCGAGATAGCCTTCCCAGGCCTGGGCGGCCTGGCGGTCCGGGCACCAGAACGGGTTGTCCTCGACCGCTGTCCAGTCCCAGCGTGAGCGGTCGATCTTGTGCGGCCCGAGCTGGATGACCGCGCCGCGGATGCTGACGCTATCGCCCAGGATCAGCCTGGCAACGGCGCCGGCCGCAACCCGCGAGGCAGTCTCGCGCGCCGACGAGCGCCCGCCGCCGCGATGGTCGCGGATGCCGTACTTCTTCCAGTAGGCGTAGTCGGCGTGGCCCGGCCGGAACTTGTCCTTGATCTCGTCGTAGTCCCTGGAGCGCGCGTCCTCGTTCTCGATCATCAGCGAGATCGGCGTGCCCGTCGTCTTGCCGTCGAGCACGCCCGAGAGGATGCGCACCGTGTCGCTTTCCTTGCGCTGGGTGGTGAAGCGCGAGGTGCCGGGCTTGCGCCGGTCGAGCCAGCGCTGGATGTCGGGCTCGGACAGCGGCAGCAGCGGCGGCGTGCCGTCGACGACGCAGCCGATCGCCGGCCCGTGGCTCTCGCCCCAAGTGGTGACGCGGAACAGCGTGCCGTAACTGTTGCTCGACATGGATGCGTGCCGTGGCCGGCTAGCTGTCGACCGACTTGAAGCCGGCCAGCATTTCGGACACGGGTGCTGCAGCGTCGGTCGCGAGCATGCCGACGACGTGATAGCCGGAATCCACGTGATGCACCTCGCCGGTCACACCCGAGGAGAGATCGCTCAGCAGATAGAGGCCCGAATTGCCGACCTCGTCCGTCGTCACATTGCGCCGTAGCGGCGCGTTATATTCGTTCCACTTCAGGATATAGCGGAAGTCACCGATGCCGGAGGCGGCCAGGGTCTTGATCGGGCCGGCCGAGATGGCATTGACGCGGATGCGTTCCTTGCCGAGATCGGCGGCGAGATAGCGCACGCTCGCCTCCAACGCCGCCTTGGCGACTCCCATGACGTTGTAGTGCGGCATGACGCGCTCGGCGCCGAAATAGCTGAGCGTCAGCAGGCTTCCGCCGTCAGTCATCAGCGGCCGCGCGCGGCGGCAGACGTCGGTGAAGGAGAAGCAGGAGATGTCGAGCGTGCGCAGGAAATTGTCGCGCGAGGTGTCGACATAGAGGCCCTTGAGCTCTTCCTTGTCGGAGAAGGCGATGGCATGCACCAGGAAATCGAGCCTGCCCCACTCCTTCTTCAGCCGCGCGAAAAGCGCGTCGAGGCTGGCGGAGTCGGTGACGTCACAGGGCAGGACGAGCGTCGAGCCGACACTCTCGGCCAGCGGGCGCACGCGCTTCTCAAGGGCTTCGCCCTGGTAGGTGAAGGCCACCGACGCACCGTGCGCGGCGACCGCCTTGGCGATGCCCCAGGCGATCGACCGATCGTTGGCCACGCCCATGACGAGCCCGCGCTTTCCGGCCATCAGGGGACGAAGGTCGGTCATCTAAGTCCGCGCTCCTGCTGGATAATCCGCCGAATTGAGGCGGCATCCTACATGAAGTCCGCGGTATTACAAACCGAGCCCGGGGCTAGGTCTTGCCGCCGTTTTCGCCGTCAAAGCCGCCGATGCGGCGCATCAGCATGTCGCGCTGGGCCTCCGGCAGCTCGCCGACGGCGCTGAGCAGTTCGCGCATCTGCCGGCGCACACCGTAGAGCTTGTCGAGCAGGTCGAGCACGACCGGCATGGCCTCGTCGTCGATGCCCATGTCGCGGCGCAGATCGATGATCATCTGCACGCGGGCGATGTCGGCTTCCGAGAAGACGAAATCGCCGTCCTGCTGGAGCGGCAGGACCCAGCGGCGCTCGACCCAGA
>VGEI01000197.1 GCA_016869415.1 Alphaproteobacteria bacterium | reverse complement strand
CGGCGACGGCATCTACGTGCTCGAGATGTCGTCCTACCAGCTCGAGCTCACCGTCTCGCTGACCTTCGACGTGGCGGTGCTGATCAATGTCAGCCCGGACCATCTCGACCGCCACGGCGGCATGGACGGCTACATCGCCGCCAAGAAGCTGATCTTCCACCGCCAGACGACGCCACGCACGGCCGTGGTCGGGGTCGACGATCCGCATTCGCTGACCCTGCACGACGAGCTGATGCGCGTCGGCGACCAGCATGTCATCGCCATTTCGGCCGCGCGCCGCCTCGACCGCGGCGTCTATGTCGAGGACGGGCCTCTTTATGACGCCATCCAGGGGCCGGCGCAGAAGGTAGGCGATCTGCGGCCCATCCCGACACTGCCGGGCCAGCACAACTGGCAGAACGCCGCCGCCGCCTACGCGGCATGCCGCGCCATCGGCGTCGAGGCGACGATCATTGTCGAGGCGATGGCCAGCTATCCCGGCCTGGCGCACCGGCAGGAGACGGTCGCGGTGATCGGCGGCCTGACCCTGGTCAACGACAGCAAGGCGACCAACGCCGATGCTGCGGCGAAGGCGCTTGGCTGCTACGACGCGATCTACTGGATCGCCGGCGGCCGGGCGAAGGAAGGCGGAATCACCTCGCTGGCGCCGCTCTTCGGCCGCATCCGGCACGCCTATCTGATCGGCGAGTCGGCCCGGACCTTCGCCGGATCGCTGCCGGCATCGGTGCCGCACGAGATCAATGGAACGCTCGAAGCGGCGGTCAAGGCCGCACATCGCGACGCCATCAAGGACAGTGTAACGGGCGCGGTGATCTTGCTCTCCCCGGCCGCAGCCTCGTTCGATCAGTTCGCCAATTTCGAGGCGCGCGGCGACGAGTTCCGCCGCCTGGCCCTTGCACTTCCCGGCGCAACCGCGCCTGCTGCCGCGACGCAAGGAGGCCGCGCATGAGCGCGCGCGCCGACACGTCGCTGCTCGGCCGCTGGTGGTGGACCGTCGACCACTGGACGCTGGCGGCGCTCGCTGCGCTGGTGAGCATCGGCGCCGTCCTGGCCATGGCCGCGACACCGGCGGTGGCCACCCGTATTGGCCTCGATCCGTTCTTCTTCGTGCGGCGGCAGATGATCGTGCTCATCCCGGCGATGATTTTGCTGATCGCCGTCTCGATGCTGGAGCCGCGTCAGGTCCGGCTGATCGCCATGGCGGGATTCCTGGCCTCACTGGCCCTGCTCGCCCTGACCTTCGTCATTGGCACAGAGATCAAGGGGGCACGGCGCTGGATCCATCTGCCCGGCCTCTCGCTGCAACCCTCCGAGTTCGTCAAGCCGACCTTCGCCGTCGTCGCCGCCTGGTTGTTCGCCATGCAGCGCAAGCACGAGCGTTTTCCCGGCGACCTGCTGTCGATCGGCTTCTACGGTGTGGTCCTGTCTCTGCTCCTCCTGCAGCCCGACGTGGGCATGGCGGTGGTGGTGACAGCAGTGTGGTTCAGCCAGTTCTTCTTAGCGGGCTTGCGTATCTTCTGGGTGCTGCTGCTGGGGGGCGTCGGTCTCGGCAGCCTGGTCGGGGCCTATTTCGTCTTCCCGCACGTCGCCAGCCGCATTAACCGCTTCCTCGACCCCAAATCCGGCGACACCTACCAGATTTCGACCTCGCTGGAGGCCTTCCTCAACGGCGGTCTGTGGGGCCGCGGACCGGGCGAGGGCACGGTCAAGTCGGTTCTGCCCGACGCGCACAGCGATTTCATCTTCGCCGTCGCCGGCGAGGAGTTCGGCCTGATCGTCTGCCTGCTGCTGGTGGCGCTGTTCGGCTTCATCGTGCTGCGCGGCTTCGCCCGCGTGCTGCAGGAAACCAACCTCTTCGTCCTCCTCGCGGTCGCCGGCCTGCTCGTCCAGTTCGGTCTGCAGGCCCTGATCAACATGGGCTCGACCCTGCATCTCATCCCGACCAAGGGCATGACGCTGCCATTCATCAGCTACGGCGGCTCGTCCCTGCTAGCCCTCTCGCTCGGTATGGGCTTCGTGCTGGCGCTGACGCGAAAGCGCTTCGGCCCAGGGGAGGCACCGTGAGCGCGCCGCTCATTGTCCTCGCCGCGGGTGGCACGGGAGGCCACGTCTTCCCGGCCGAGGCGCTGGCGCGTGTGCTCTCGGCGCGCGGCTACCGCCTCGCCCTGATCACCGATGCGCGGGGTATCGGCTATCGCGGCGCACTGGCTCAGATCGAGACGCATCGCCTGCCGGTGACCACACTCAGCGGCGATCTCAAGCAGCGCCTGCGCGGCGGCGTCGATCTCGCGCTCAGCCTGTTCCGGGCGCGGCGGCTTATCCGCCAGCTGCGGCCGGCAGCGGCGGTCGGCTTCGGCGGCTACCCCTCGCTGCCTACTATGTTCGCGGCCGTCCAATCACGCATTCCGACCGCCATTCACGAGCAGAACGCCGTGCTGGGCCGCGCCAACCGGCTGCTGGCACGGCGCGTCAACGCCATCGCCACCTCGTTCGCCGAAGTGACCTACGTGCCCGAGGGCGCCGAGGCGCGCATCACCCTGACCGGCAACCCGGTGCGGCCAGCCGTGCTGGCACTGCGCCGCGACGGCTACCAATCGGCCAACGGGCAGGGCCGCCTGCGCCTGCTGGTCACCGGCGGCAGCCAGGGTGCCTCGATCTTCGGCCGGGTGGTGCCCGAGGCCGTGGCCAAGCTCGCGCCGGCCGCACGGCAGCGCATCGCGGTCGTGCAGCAGTGCCGGGCCGAGGATCTCGAGCGCGTCCGCGCGCAGTACGCGGAGATCGGCGTGCCGGCGGAGCTCGACAGCTTCTTCGAGGATCTGCCCGCGCGATTGGCCGCAGCCAATCTGGTGATCGGGCGCGCCGGCGCTTCCACGGTGGCCGAGCTGACCGTCGTCGGCCGCCCGGCGTTCCTCGTCCCCTATCCGCACGCCACCGACGACCATCAGACAGCCAATGCAGGTGCGGTGGCCGATGCCGGTGCGGGCTGGCTGATCGACAACGCGGCCTTCACGCCCGCAGTGCTGGCCGAGCGCCTGTCTGCCCTGCTCGCAGATTCGGCTCCACTCGACCGTGCCGCGTCGGCGGCCTGGAATCTCGGCCGCCCGGACGCCGCCGAACGCCTCGCCGACCTGGTGCAGCGCCTAGCCCCCGCCAACGGCGGCCACCTGCCGAGGGAGAAGGCCGCGTGAAAGCCCTCCCCCTCGACATCGGCATCATCCACTTCGTCGGCATCGGCGGCATCGGCATGTCCGGCATCGCCGAGATCCTGTACAACCTCGGTTACAAGGTGCAGGGCTCCGACCAGGCCGAGAGCGGCAACGTCAAGCGGCTGCGCGAGCTCGGCATCCAGGTCTCCGTCGGTCACCGCGGCGAGAACGTCGGCACCGCCCAGGTCGTCGTCGCCTCGACGGCTGTCAAATCAGACAACCCCGAGGTGCTGGCCGCACGCCAGCGCCTGATCCCGGTCGTACGCCGCGCCGAGATGCTGGCCGAGCTGATGCGCCTCAAATGGTCGATCGCCGTTGCCGGCACGCACGGCAAGACGACCACGACCTCGCTGGTCGCCGCCATGCTGGAATCCGCCGGCCTCGACCCGACGGTGATCAACGGCGGCATCATCAACGCCTATGGCACAAACGCGCGCCTGGGCGCGGGCGACTGGCTGGTGGCCGAGGCCGACGAGAGCGACGGCACCTTCAACAAGCTGCCCTCGACCATCGCCGTAGTGACCAACATCGATCCCGAGCACCTCGACTACTGGGGCTCGTTCGATACGCTGCGCCAGGCTTTCCGCAACTTCGTCGCCAACATCCCGTTCTACGGGTTCGCCGCACTCTGCGTCGATCACCCGGAGGTACAGGCGCTCATCCCGCAGGTCTCCGACCGGCGGCTGGTGACCTACGGCATCACCAACCCGCAGGCCGACGTGCGCGCCATCAACCTGAAACTTTCCGCCGATGGTGGGCGTTTCGACGCGGTGATCACCGACCGCGGCGGCAGTTCGCAGGTCTTCCTGCAGCTTCACTTGCCGCTGGTCGGCGCCCACAACGTGCAGAACGCGCTCGCCGCCATCGCCGTGGCCCACGAAATGGGCCTCTCCGAAGCCGATATCCGCAAGGCGCTCGCCGGCATCAAGGGCGTCAAGCGCCGTTTCACCAAGACCGGCGAGGGTGCTGGCCTCACCGTGATCGACGATTACGGGCATCACCCGGTCGAGATCGCCGCGGTCCTGCGTGCCGCGCGCAGCGCCACCGTGGCCGGCGTCGTCGCAGTCGTGCAGCCGCATCGCTACACCCGGCTCAAGAACCTGTTCGAGGAGTTCTGCACCTGCTTCAACGACGCCGACGCAGTGATCGTCGCCGACGTCTACGCGGCGGGCGAGACGCCGATCGAGGGCGTCGACAAGGACGCGCTGGTTGCCGGCCTGCGCGCACGCGGCCACCGCAAGGTGGTGCCGCTGAGCGATCCGGGTGGGCTTGCCGCCACTGTGCTCGAGAATAGCAAGCGCGGCGACCTCGTGGTCTGCCTCGGGGCGGGCAGCATCACCAACTGGGCCTACGCCCTGCCGCAGGAACTGCAGCAGCTGGCGGCCGCGAGGGGAGCGGCGCGATGATGGCGGCCCTTCGTCACACGCCTCATCTGGTCGACCGCCTGCCTATGGTGCGCGGGCGCTACAGCGCCGACGCGCCGCTGGCGCAGGTGACATGGTTCCGGGTCGGCGGCCCAGCCGAAGTTCTGTTCCGGCCGGCTGATGTCGACGATCTCGCCGGCTTCCTCGCCGCCAAGCCCGAGGACGTGCCGGTCACGGTGATCGGCGTCGCCTCGAACCTGCTGGTGCGCGACGGCGGCGTGCCGGGCGTGGTCGTCCGGCTCGGCCGCGGTTTCGTCGACATCACCGCCGAAGGGGACCGGGTATTCGCCGGCGCGGGCGCGCTCGACGGCAATGTGGCGCTGATGGCACGCAACGCCGGGCTGGCTGGCCTCGAATTCCTCTGTGGCGTGCCGGGCACGATCGGCGGCGCGCTGCGCATGAACGCAGGCGCCTACGGCAGCGAGATGAAGGACGTGACGACCGCCGCCAGCGCTCTTGATGCGCGTGGCGGCCGCCACCGGATCGAGCTCGAGCGCTTGGGTTTCTCCTACCGCCACTGCGGCGTGGCTGAGGACTGGATTTTCATCGGCGCCGAGCTGCGCGGCCGCGCCGATGATCCGGCCGCCATCCAGGCCCGCATGGCCGACATCACCGAGCGGCGCGAGGCCAGCCAACCCGTGCGCACACGCACCGGCGGCTCGACTTTCGCCAATCCCCCGGGTCACAAGGCCTGGGAGCTGATCGACCGCGCCGGCTGCCGCGGCCTGCGCCAGGGCGGCGCCATGGTCTCGGAGAAGCACACCAATTTCCTGATCAACACCGGCAACGCCACGGCGGCCGACATCGAGACCCTCGGCGAGGAGGTACGGCGCCGCGTGTTCGGGCAGTTCGGCGTCACCCTGGAATGGGAAATCCGCCGTATCGGCATTCCCGCGGGAGGCGGTGCATGACCAAGCGCGTCGTCGTGCTGATGGGCGGCACTTCCAGCGAGCGCGACGTCTCGCTGGTCAGCGGCGCCGCCGTAGTCAAAGCGCTCAACCAATCCGGCTTTGAGGCCGTGCCGTACGACGTGACGCATGACGTCGCCGCCCTCGTGGCGGCCCTGACGCCGAAGCCCGACGCGGTTTTCAACGCGCTGCATGGCGCCGGCGGCGAGGACGGCACGATGCAGGGCCTGCTCGAGCTGATGGGCATCCCCTACACGCATTCGGGCGTGCTGGCCTCGGCCGCGGCTATGGACAAGCCGACCGCCAAGCGCATCGTCGAAGCGGCCGGCATCCGCACGCCGAAGGGCCGCGTCGTCGCGCTGCAGGAGGTGCGTAGCGGCCATCCGCTGCCCGCCCCCTACATTGTCAAGCCGGTGGCCGAGGGCTCGACCGTCGGCGTGCATATCGTGCGTCCCGGCGAGAACCTGCCGGCCCTCGACGCCGGCTGGAGCTTCGGCGAGAACCTGCTGGTCGAGGAGTTCATTGCCGGCCACGAGCTGACCGTCGGCGTCATGGGCGACCGTGCCCTTGCCGTCACCGAAATCCGGTTCGGCGGCACGCTCTTCGACTACACCTCGAAATACACGCCCGGCCACGCACAGCACATCATCCCGGCGCCGGTGCCGCAGCCGGTCTACGACGAGGCCATGCGCTGGGCGCTCCTGGCCCACCGGACGCTCGGCTGCCGCGGCATCAGCCGCAGCGATTTCCGTTACGACGACAAGCGTCCCGGTACCAGCGGCCTTTACTTCCTCGAGATCAATAGCCAACCGGGCTTCACGCCGATCTCGCTCGTACCCGAGCAGGCACAGCGCGCCGGCATCTCCTTCGCCGAGTTGGTGACCTGGCTGGTCGACACCGCGGCCTGCGACCGGAGGGCGGCGTGAAGTCCCGCAGCAAACCTGCCCGTCGTCCGCGCCGCTGGCCGCGCCTCGCCTGGCCCTCGGCACGGGCGCTCAAGCTCGGCGGGATCGCGCTGGCGGCGGCCATGCTGGCAGCGCCGGTGGTCTATCTCGCCCGGACGGGCGTGCCGGAGCCGCTCCGTGAGGCTTCCCGGCGCCTTGTCGTCGACGCACTGGCCTACAGCTTCGGGGCCGGCCTGTCGGTGCAGGAGATCTTCGTCGGAGGCCGCGTCGAGACGCCGGCGGCCGACGTGCTGGCCGTGCTTGAACTGAGCCGCGG